>CAYVVR010000128.1:0-8876 GCA_964454655.1 uncultured Planctomycetaceae bacterium
GAGCACCAAACCGGCCAAGACCGCCAAGGTGCCGCCTGCGGTGCCCGACGCCGCCGACGGCTCTTCTGCTCCACCCCCGGTTGCCGAACCGCCGGTGGCTGCCCCGCCCAAGGTCGAGCCGCCGCCCGCCCCGTGATACGACCGCTGCGAAACCGGGACGCCGAAGAAGGTCGCCTCACCACATTCGCGGCTACCGGGCGTCCTTTCACCCCGGTTTCCACCGTCGCCCCGTCAATACAGCACGGGTACCGAAGGGGGAATGTCGACGCCTAGTTGTCGCAAGCAACGGGCGAGCGCCCATTGCGTGAACATGTGGTGATCCCCATTGCCTTCCTCGGTGATCACCTCAAGGATAGTCTCGGTCGCCGGTTCCGCTTGCGGCCCGATCTGCGCCAGCGTAGCCGCTGCCTGCAAGCGGACGTACTTGTCGCCGCTTCGCAATTCACGAGCGAGGCAATTCACCGCCCGCTTGGAATCGCCCAACCGGCACAAAGCCTCGGCCGCCACGATTCGCACTTCCGGAGAATCGTCGGAAAGCAGCTCGCGCAACCGTGGTTTCGCGGACGAAGCTTCGATTCCGGGAGCCATCATCGCCGTAACGGCCCAGTACCGCACCGCAGGGTCGTCATGATGGGTGCGTTCGATGAGTCGCTCCAACGAAACATCGGGTCGCCCGACCAGATCGGCGGTTGCGACGATTTCTTCCACGGGAAATCGCGCGTCATCCTGGGCCATCGCATAAATCGTGTCTTTGCCCGCGCGGCGGAACATGTCGCCTTCAGGAAGTAAGCCCGTGTCGCGATGGGCGATCATGAAATCGATCAATACGTCGTGTAGTTCGCGGCGAACCGATTCGTACTGCGGGTCGTCGGCCAGATTGTGCAACTCGTTCGGATCGGCCTCGAGGTCGTAGAGTTCTTCGATCGGTTTGGTGGCCTGCATGTAGAGCGCTTTCGCACCGTGCAAACTGCCCTCTTTCGCCAACCTGCGCCAATCCCGCACCATCAACGCGGGTTCGCAGTATTCGCTGATATCCATGTACGGACGATGCGGCATGAAGTTCCGAATGTACTTGAATCGTTTGTTTCGCACGCCGCGTGACATTTCGAACACTTCGTCGACGCGGTCGCGAATCAGGTACACGTAGTCTCGCGGCGGCACGGCGGCCGGGCCCAAGAACGCTTCTCCCTCCATCGTCTTCGGAATGGGAACACCTGCCAAACTCAAGACGGTCGGGGCGAAGTCGACGAAACTAACCAACCGCCCGACGGCGCTACCGGGTTTGGCCGGAGCCAAATGACGATACTTTTCAGGAAACCGAACGATCAACGGGACGCGAACGCCCGAATCGTAGAGTGCTCGCTTGTGTCGGGGAATGCCGCTTCCGTGATCCGAATAAAAGAATACGATCGTATCGTCGGCCAGTCCGTCTTCTTCCAATTGTTTCAGATAACCGGCGACCCAGGCGTCTGCGGCGCTCATCTGATCGTAGAAGCGTGCCATTTCCTTCCGGAAGCCGGGCGTATCGGGAAAATACGGCGGCAAGGGCACCGTATCGGGATCATGATGTGCGAACGGCTCGAACGGGGCAGTCTCCTTCGCAAACTCGTCCTCCGGCATCCGCACCCGACTTTGATGGGTCATCATGCAGTTGAACACGGCGAAGAACGGTTGCCCCGGCTTTCGATGACGCCAATGGGCCATAGTGCTCGATTCATCCCACACGCCGGGCGGTTTACGGAAGTTGTAATCTTCCTTGACGTTGTTCGTGCAGTAATAGCCCGCTTTACGCAACAAAGCCGGAAAGCATGGAATCTCCGCCGGCAACCGAATTTCGGAGCGAAGATGTTGCGAACCGAGACGAATCGGGTACATCCCCGTGATCAAGGTCGATCGGCAAGGGGTGCACACGCTTGCCGTACCGAACGCCCGCGTGTAGCGCACACCTTCGGCCGCCAAGCGGTCGAGGTTGGGCGTATCGGCGTAGGAATCGCCGTAGCACCCCAGATTGCAACTGGCGTCTTCGATCGTCAACCAAAGAATGTTCGGTCGGTCTTGTGCCGACGCTTCATGACAGCAAAACGCCATGACCGCCGTCATCATGACGGCGCCCCATCGCAAAATAACGCGCACACCTTGCATCGTGGATCACCTCGAACGGGGAAGGAGACCATTGGATTCCAAGAATGTATTGCGCCGCGGGAAGCTACCGCACCGGCACGACGTAAAGGGGGGCGTCGCCGATCTCCAGCGACACGGTGCCGTCGCTTCGGATTCGTCCGCAATCCTTGCCAAGATGCCCGACCAAGCGGTACTCGCCTGTGGGAAGCGGTACGGCAATCGTCGTGCTTGGCAGGTCTTGCGTCCAGGCCGCAATCGCCTCGCTTGGTCCCTTCCGGAACCGCAATACGTGGACACCGTCGGCGTCCGGAAGCGTTATCTTCTCGGCGTAGCGATACCCCGCCAACGTTCGCGTGAGTGTCTGTGCGGCGACATAGGCCGGTTTGGGCTCGTAACATGTGGCGGCACGCTCGCGATACGGATGCGCAACCATCCCGAAGTGATGTTCCGGTTCGTGCGGATCGGGACCGTCGTCATGCCAGTCGTACCAGATCGAAATCGGGATGCCGCATGAGTAGTTGATGAGCCATTGCCGCGGCAAATATTTCCCCTGCCGCTGTTCGTCGTAGTTTCGCCAGGCCGCCGAGTAGCCCCACTCGCCGGAAATGATCGGAATCGTTTTGCCGCTTGGCGCATACCGATCGATCAATTCCCGAAGCGCCTCGTACTCGGGAACGACCGTTTCGGGCGGCGACTGCCGATACGGATGCACGGATACCGCATCCCAATACTTCAGCAGGCCGCCTTGAAAGCACTTCTCGAGAAACGCCATATCGATGCGTGAAGTCGCGGGGCCGATGTACCGTTCCTCCGGCGCTGTTTCGCGAATTGCCTTGCCAACCTCGATTGCCAACTTGATGTAGTTCTCCGGATTTGGTTCCGGACGCCAAAACCGGATGTTCGGTTCGTTGTACATCTCCCATAAGATTCCGCGGCCCTTGAAGTGCGCGACCGAGGCGGCAACCCAGCGGGCGAATGCTTTACGTCCGGTCTCGGAATAGGGTGAAAGCCCCTCGTCATAATGAGGATTCACGTAGTCCAGAATGAATAGCGCTCGCAGACGATGCCGTTCGAGGTCGGCCACCAAACGATCGTACGCGCCGAAGTCGTACTTGCCGGGCTCCCGCTCGATGCGGCTCCAAACGAAGTCCATTCGAATCCAGGTCATGCCCGAGTCGGCAAGCATCTTCAGCTCGCCCGGCTGCTCAGTGGTGAAGTGAATGTTTGCCCCCAACCCTTGAGGAACGACCGGCTCAGGCCACGGAAAGGGCTCTGCATCTCCGACGCGGCCCCACCCTACGCACGCTACCCAAACCAATACCCACACGATCTCGTGAATCGGCAATCGCATCCTCGTCCCCCCGCTTGGCAAGCAACAGACAAAAAGACATCTTCGGCATTCGTTATTTTGTCGCACACACTTGCCCCACATTATGCTTAGGGGGTAGCATGCAATCAAATCCGGAGAACCGTATCCTTCCCTTTCTCTGCCCGCAATTCCTGTCGTAGCTGGAGTTCTTCCCATGTCGCGACTTCCTGTTTCACGACGCCGATTCCTACAGGGCACGTCTGCCGCGACGGCCGTGTTGGCGTGGAACGCCGCCGGCCTGATCCACGCCGAGACGGCAGGTATTCATGTCGCGACGAACGTCTACCCGTGGTTTACGTTCTTTCGGCGCGAACAACGCGATTTCAACGCCGACCTCGACGCGTCACTCGCCGAAGTTGCCGCCTCGGGAATGGACGGGTTCGAACCGATCCTCAATTCGACCGAGGACGTCGACCGCCTGGTTCCTTTGTTGAAGAAGCACAATCTCCAGATGCGATCGTTCTACGTCAACTCGGTGTTACACGACGCGAAAGCCGCCGAAGAAAGCATCTCGCGGATCACGACGATCGCTCGTGCCGCCAAGGACGCGTTGGCTACCAAGATCGTCGTCACCAACCCCAGTCCGAAGTCGTGGGACCGTGAAGCAACGGATACCGCGAAGAACGATGCCGAATTAGAAATTCAGGCCGCCGCGTTGGAACGGCTCGGTGCCGAGCTCGCCGAAGCAGGATTGGTGCTGGCCTACCATAATCACGACATGGAATTGCGAAACGCCGCACGCGAATTTCATCACATGATGCTGGCGACCAATCCCGAACATGTAACCTTGTGCCTCGACGCACATTGGATGTACCGCGGATGCGGGAACTCGCAAATCGCGTTGTTCGATATCGTGGAGCTTTACGGCGAACGGGTTTCCGAAGTTCACCTGCGTCAGTCGCAAGGCGGGGTGTGGACGGAAGCGTTCGGGACCGGAGACATCGATTATCCGCGACTGATCCGAGCCCTTGCGTCGAAGGGGGTGACTCAACCGCATTGGGTCTTGGAACAAGCTGTCGAAAATGGTTCCCCCAACACGATGAACGCCGTCGAGGCCCATCGTGCCGGACGCAAGGCGTTCTTGGCGATGGTATCGAATTGAATCCCTGTTGGTCTTCATTCCGGCGCGATATCCGACAACGGCGACAGGCCGTTTACGGATCGCTCGCGCCCGCACCCGATTTTCTGGAGAATGCAACATGATGAAGCAACTTGGCCTTCTGGTATCGATGACATTCCTGATTGCCGTTTCAGCGTGTGGGCAATCGCGCATCTATGCCGGCGACACCATGACGTTGACTTCGCCCGACGGGCGGAATCGCATTCTGGTGTGTGCTTGCGATTCCGAGTTGGAATACACGGTCGAACGCGACGGGCGGCCGATTCTGGCAAACTCCCCGCTGGGCTTGAAACTCGATGCGGGGTTGTTGGGGAAAAAGGTTGCGATTACGAACGTCGAATACACCGAACACGACGAAACATGGGAACCCGTGTACGGGGAACGAAGCGAAATCCGCGACCATTATCGACAAGCCGTGGTTGCGTGTACCTCGCAGTTGAACGACGGGCGGTCTTTGCGATTCGACCTGAAGATTCGCGCCTACGATGAAGGAATCGCACTTGCGTATCACATCCCCAAGCAAGACGCAGTCGAATCGTTGCACATCATCGAAGAGCTGACCGAGTTCGCCTTCACTGCGAATCATCCATGTTGGCCGGTATACTCGGCCCAGGGCGAATACCAAAAGGCGTTGCTGGACGACGTAAAACCCAATTGCGAACGCCCGTTGCTGGTGGAAATCGATGGAGGACCGGCGGTGGCAATCGCCGAGGCACGCCTGGTCGACTTCGCTCGGGGGCGGCTGCGTCCCGGAACACGACCTCATTCCGTGCGAATCCACCTGGGGAGCGACGCAACGATTCCATTGCCGTACACAACGCCATGGCGCGTAATCATGACCGGCGACGATCCCTGCCGTTTGATCGAACAGAACTACCTTCTGCTGAACTTGAACGATCCGTGTGCTCTAGACGATACGTCATGGATCAAGCCGGGCAAGGTCATCCGTGAAGCCACACTGAGCACGGAAGGCGGTAAGGCCTGTGTCGATTTCGCCAAGAAAATGAACATTGCGTACGTCGAATACGACGCGGGTTGGTACGGCCCCGAGCACGACGCGAAATCCGACGCCACAACGGTGACGCTCGATCCCAAACGCGCTTCCGATCCGACGCAACTCGATCTGCACGAGGTGATTCGATACGCGAAATCGAAGGGCATCGGAATCATCGTCTACGTGAATCGGAGGGCCCTTGAGCGACAACTGGACGACATTCTCCCCTTGTATCGCGAGTGGGGAATCTCGGGGATCAAATACGGATTCGTTCAAGTCGGTTCGCAAAAATGGACGGCGTGGCTGCACGAAGCCGTTCGCAAAGCGGCAAAATATCAGATGATGGTCGACATTCACGACGAATATCGACCGACCGGCTACGAGAGGACGTATCCCAACCTAATGACGCAAGAAGGTATCCGCGGCAACGAAGAAATGCCGCCCGCCGAACACAACACCATCTTGCCGTTCACTCGCGGGTTATGTGGTGCGGGCGATTACACGATCTGCTGGTACAGCACCCGCATCAAGACGACGCATGCCCATCAACTCGCTTGTACGGTGGTGATGTACAGCCCGTGGCAGTTCGTGTTTTGGTACGACCGTCCGAGTCAGTTCCGCGGCGAACCCGGAACCGAGTTTCTCAGAGACGTGCCCACCGTTTGGGACGAAACACGCGTGCTCGACGGCCGCGTGGGCGAGTACATCGTCACGGCGCGACGCAACGGCGACCGCTGGTTCGTCGGATTCATGAACTCCCAAAAGCGTCGTACCCTCACGATTCCGCTTGATTTCCTGCCCGAGGGGCAGACTTTCGAGGCGATTCTTTTCACCGATGCTTCGCCCGCGGGCGAAAAGCCTTTCGAAGTCGCCGTCGAAAAACAAACCGTTCGGCATGGCGATCGGCTGACAGTCGAAGCGGCCCACAACGGTGGAGCCGCCGTGGAGTTGATTCCTGTAACGAAGTGATCCCCTGCCCTCTTCTCAAGCGGAAGGCAGCTCACTTCGGCCGAGGGTAACGATCACCGGGCCGTCCTGCGACCATGGCTTCCAGGACGGCCCGCACTTTAATCAGCGTTTCTTCGTATTCCAGCTCGGGATCGGATTGAACGACGATCCCACCTCCGGCCGGGGCCGCCCACCAACCGGCAAACGACGTGACCGTCCGAATCAGGATGTTCCATTCGGCACTGCCGTCGAATCCGAGGTAGCCGAGACTGCCGCAATAGGGGCCGCGCGCGTTCGGTTCCAATTCGGCGATGATTTCCATGGCCCGCACCTTCGGTGCACCGGTGATCGAGCCGCCGGGAAAACTTGCCGCCAACAAGTCGAAGCCGTCGCAATTCGGTCTTAGGCGTCCTTCGACAGCCGACACCATTTGCAACACCGTGGCATACGGCTCGATTCGACAAAGCTCCGTCACGCAAACCGAATCGGGAAGACATACGCGTGACAGATCATTCCGCAACAGGTCGACGATCATGACGTTTTCGGCGCGATCTTTTTCCGACGATTCGAGATCGCCGGCAAGATCCTGATCGCGATTCGGGTCGCCGGTCCGGCGGCGAGTTCCTTTGATCGGACGAGTTTCGACGTGATCGCCGGTAACTCGTAGGAACAGTTCCGGAGAACTGCTCATCACGCGGGCGCTGCCTGCGTCGAAAAACGCCCCGAACGGTGCCGGATTCGAGGCGCGCAGATCGAGATAAAACGAAACGTCGTCGCACCGGGCCGGAGCGAAAAACTGCTGCGCAAGATTGACCTGAAAAATATCTCCGGCTCGAATGTACTCGATCGCCTTGGCAATCACATCGAGATACGCATCTCGTGTGAAATTGCCGTACGCTTGGTATTCGCCCACCTCTATCGGCACAGCGCCGAATGCGTCGGGCGACAGAGAGGGGCTTTCCAAGTCGCGCCCTGCCGCTTCGTCACAGTTCGCCTGCTGAGCGATCGCCAGGAAGCGCTCGGCCCGTCGCCGGGCGTGCTCGAACCGTTCGCCGAAGCGGCGTTTCGGAAAACCTTGCGATACGATCCAAGCCCGGTTTCGCTGATGGTCGAAGGTAAAGATACAGTCGTACAGCCCAAAGGCACATAGCGGCGGCGCAAACGCCTTCCAAGGCGCGACGGGCACCTGCTCGAAAGCAAGCCCGAACTCGTAGCCGAAGAATCCCGCGAGGCCCCCTTGAAACGGCGGAATGTTTTCCTCCGGCTCGGCACGAAAGTCCCGACAGACCTTTACAAGATCGCACCAAAACCGACGGACGGTCTCTCGTGATTGTACGGCGGTAGCCGGAAGTGAAAACCACGCGAAGGGGTCCGCCGCAAGATATGAGAATCGCCCGAGCCGTTCGTACGGATCGGCGCTGTCGAGCCAGATACACCCCGGCAAGCCGGCAAGGCGTCGGAACAATTCGACGATATCCGGCCGATCGATCTCGATCACCAGCGGCAGCCGATCAGCCATCCCGCGACGGCTCCTCGGTTCCATCAAGGCAATCCGAATCGATCTTCCGCACGCGACGCAGGTAACGTCGTTCCAGACGCGTCAATTCGCGGACGGTAAGAAGGCCCCAGTTGAGCGCCTCATCCTGATAATAGTTTTTTCCCAAATCACGGGCCGTGACCGCTTTCGCCAGTTCGTAGCCCCAATAAAAGGCGATTTCCGGTTCGACCGGGCGATCCACGCGACGATGCGCTTCGAGCAACTGAGAAAACAAATCGAACGGATCCGGACTCTCGAATGTTTCGTCGGCGAACAATGCACGCAGCGAGCCGTTGGAAACGAAGAAACGCGGCGACGGATCCTTCAGCCGTTCTCGCAAATCGTCGATGAGCACGTCGTTGTCGTGCAGCTCCGAATCCCGCACGATCGCCAAACGGCTTTCCAGACCGGCCGGCAAAATGCCGTGGCGTACGGCGCACCAGGTCAACCGGCGAGCGATATCGCATTCCCGCACTGCCGAGCGAGTCCGGTTCGTCGACTGGCTCACGAACACGGTTTGCACTTGCAGCTCTTGGCAAAATGCCAACAGCAGAAAAATCAAACC
This sequence comes from uncultured Planctomycetaceae bacterium, assembly GCA_964454655.1. GTDB lineage: Bacteria > Planctomycetota > Planctomycetia > Pirellulales > Thermoguttaceae > CAYVVR01. The sequence continues at coordinate 8,655 of CAYVVR010000128.1, forward strand.
GGCCGTATCGGTAGGGCTGCTGCGCAATACCGGCGTCAAATCCATCGCCAGCGGCAACCGCGGCCACATGGCGCGTGCATGGAAGTAACGCAATAGACTCTGCGAAAATCCGAAGCCGACGGGGGCCAACACGGGATCGAAGATCCAGCTTGCGGCATCGGGCGAAGGATCGCCCCCATCTTCCGCCGATTCGAGCAGTTCGTCGATACCGTCCAGCGTTCC
>CAYVVR010000129.1:0-7636 GCA_964454655.1 uncultured Planctomycetaceae bacterium
TCGTTCCACAGCGCGAGGTTCTTCCCACCGCCGCCGGCGACGTAGACCTCGCCCGCCCGCAAATCATCGAGCGCTTCGAGCATCAGCCCGAACGGCTTGGCGAACGAGGGATTCACGCCGCTGGGCGAGTAGGGATCGCAGCAATCGGCATGGAGTACCGGCATGGCACGCCCGACGAGAACCGTCTTGGGATCCAATGGCGTCATCCCGGGCGGCAAGAATTGGTTACGCATTCCCAGCTCGTCGAGGACTTCGCCCACCACGGCGGTCGTCAATTCTTGTCGGATGATGGAGAAGAGTCCGGCATCGTCTTTCCAAAGCTGTGCCATGGTCGGCTCCTGCTGGTTGCCGCGATCGAAACGATTGCGCCGCGGATGCCGCACACACCCGGCGGCAGGCCCGCTACGCAATAACGTGGCCTACGCTTTCGGGGGTGTCAACCATTCGGCCGCAGGAGGCGCAAAACGACGTCGCCTCGACGCGTACCGCGCAAACCGTCGCCGAGCGAACCCGGTGAACGCCCCATTCGCGTCATTTGGGGGCCGGCACGCCATCGTTCAACGCCGGATAAGGTCGCCCCGGGATAAGGCGCTCGCCGTCGGTAAAGCCCTCGGGACGCGGCGTGAGTCGCTCGATGAGGATCGAACGCCAGTGCTGCAACGTATCGGCGTGCTCCGGATCGTCGGCCAGGTTGTGCTCTTCTTTCGGATCGTTCACCAGGTCGAACAGCAGTTCGCTTCCGTCGGTGGGACGCCAAATGTACTTCATCCTGCCGTCGGTCAGCGCGTGGAAAGCCTGAGCCTTGCTGTAACACGGTGCATGTTCGAAATGCAGCCAAGGGCGGATGTGCGTGTCTTTCCCCCGGGCCGCGGGCAACAGGCTCACGCCGTCGATATCGTCCGGCGGCGCGGCCCCGGCGGCGTCGAGGAACGTCGGCAACAGGTCTTCAAGGCACACCGGCCGATCGATGCGCATGCCGGATTGCAGTCGTAGTTCGGGAGATCCGGCAAGGATCATCGGCACGTTCGCCGAACCTTCCAACGGTTCGCATTTGCGGAAATACCCGTGGTCGCCCAGCATTTCGCCGTGGTCGCTGGTTACGACGATCAACCACGGTCTTCCGGCTTTCTCCGATCGGGCGACGAACGCCTGAACCAGCGAGGCGACCTCGCGGTCGAGCTGCTCGATCAGCCCGAAATAACCGGCTTGGGCCCGACGCAACGTCTCGCCGGTCAACAGCACACGATGACCGCCCTCGGCACCTTGCGGCGTGAGGGCGTCCCAATCGACCCAATCGCCGTGCGCCGGTTCAGGAAGATCGGCTTGCAGGTACTTGTCGAAGTAACGCGGCGGAGGAAACAGCGGCGGATGCGGCGCGTAAAACGAAGCCGTCAGGAAAACCGGTTGCTCGTCGGGCACGTCGGCCAGCACTTCTTCGGCCGTACGCACGATCCAAACCGTGGGATGCCATGCCTCGTCGATCGGCCAAGGGCGAGCCGGCCACAAGTTGTACGAAAGCCCCAACGTGTCGGTTACCCATCCGTGAAACTCGCGGATGTCGTCGAATGCGGCCTCGATCGCCTTGGCGTATTCGTCGCCGCGGACGTACGTCGAGCAAGCGCGATGGATCGTGTAGCCCAGCGCTTCGTCGCTTTCCCGCTGGTGCATCGTGCGGCCGACGAGAATCGAAAGATACCCCTGCGCGGTCAACAACTGCGGCATAGTAGGACGCGTGACGGGCTTTTGGCGGAAGCCGACGACCCCGCTGGTTTGCGGATACAAGCCCGTCAGTAACGCATACCGTGCCGGAATGCACGAAGGAACCGTGGCATACGCGCGACGAAACAACACCCCCTGCCGGGCAAGACGATCGAAGGTGGGCGTTTCGACGACGGGATGCCCCAAGCACGAGAGACAATCCCCGCGCATCTGGTCGGGCATGATCAGCAGCAAATCGGGCTTGGCCGCCTGCACCGGTGAACACCATGCCACGACCGCGAACACCAGCAATCCGAGAACACACCGCATCGTCGAACCTCCTTCGTCGCGGGCGGAACGATCGTCGTCGCGCCGTTTCGCTCGGGAATCGACCCCCAACCCAACGTAATTTATATTGTGCACAGAATAATGACAGGCAGGCGCTCGGGCAAAGTTTTTTCGCGCACGGCGCGCGAAGCCCGCGGTATCGTCGGTAAACGAAGCGTGCTGCCGCGGCACTACGCCGCCGCGGGTTCGACGTCGGGTGAGACCGGAGAAGCCTTCGAGGCTTGCTTCGCCGAACGACCGCCGTGGGCGCGAAGCAGTTCGCGGATCGCCGCGCGTGTTTCGCCCGGCAAACCGGGATGGCTACCGGCCGCATCCAAGGGCGTCGCTTTGCGGTAGTCGAGCGCGTTGACGTCGGCCCCGGCCTCCACCAAAAGCCGGACCATTTCGAGCCTGCCCAGGGCGGCAGCCCAATGGAGCGGGGTTCCGCCGAAGATGTCGGCGGCACGACGGTTCAAATCGACGCCTCGATCGATCAAGAACCGCGCCACCTCGGGGCGATTGCACAACACCGCTAGATGCAGCGGGGTCGCGCCGGCACCGGGGACGCCCTGTCCGACCAAGACGGCATCCAGCGGCGTGCCGCAACGAGCGTGGGCCTCGAGCGCTTCCAGGTTGCCGGTGCTTGCCGCCGTCCAAACGTCGATCGGCGGCGGCGATTCGCCCTCGTTCGAAGCCGCGTCGGGCGATTCTCGCGGTCCGTCGACGCGGACGCGTGTTACCTCGAGACCGGCCGGCACCTTGCGCGTGTGTATCCATATGCTTTGAACGATCGAGCCGACCGGCGAAGCCGGGAACTCTTCCGCCCGCGAGCGCAGGTTCGGGATCAACGTGAAATCTTCGACCGGAATCACGAGCGAGAACGGCCGGCCCGATTGGAATTGCGCACCCGCCATACGAACTTGGAAGTTTCCGGCGAAGCGATTGTCTTCACTCCAAAGCGTCATGCCCACGATCAGATCGGTCGCCTCGGCCATTCGGCCTTGAACGACGATCCGGCAGCCGGGTTTGAGGACGACCAACGGCGCCGCGGGGCGGGCAAGCCGGAACGAAACACCGTACATGCCGTTGTTGTCGGCGCGGGCGGTCGCTCGTAAGGCGGGAGCGCGGGTTTCGGTGGCCGGCACCCATTCGCCGCGGGTATAACGCGGACCGCTTGCCAAATCGCTAGTCCAATACGACACGCCGTCGGCGACGGGGACGGGCGTCAAGTCGCGGTACGGACCAGCAATCACGCAGTGTCGGGCGGGAACCTCGACATCGGCTCCGTCGGGCAAGCGACGCACGCGGACCTTCCCTTCATCCACCCGCACCGTCGTCATGACCGCTTCCGCCTCGACCTCGAAACGCGTTCCTACGACGTCGAGTTGCGCCGAAGACGTGAATACGCGCATCGGGCGATCGGCGGGTTGCGGTTTCGCCCGGCAGCTCATCGTTCCGTGACGCAGGTATAGACGTTTCTGCCCGGCATCGTTGAAGGTCATGCTCGACGCGCCGGTGAGATGGACCCGGCTGCCGTCGGTGAATTCGAGTTCGACCCACGTTTCGGGGGCCAAGCCTTCGAGTGTGCCGCCGGGCAACGACTCGCCGACCGACACGTCGTCGCGGATGATCCCGCCGTCGCCGACAAACTGAAAGGCACCCTCGGCGGCTACGACGCGGGCGACGGGGCGCCGATCCACGTCGCCGGACGTTCGCCGAATTACGAACACGAGTACCACCAGCAACGCGACCACCACACCCGTGCCGGCAAACCAAAGGGCAGGCGTCCACAACGAACGCGGCAATCGCGAGCCGGACGAAGTGCTTTCGCCGGCGGGTTGGTGCCGGGAACTATACGAGAACCGGCGCGCAAGCGCCGAGTGCATGTTCAGATAGCGCAGATACAGCCGCCGGGCTTGGGCGTCGTCGGCCAAACGCTGTTCCAACGCAGCAACCTGTTCGGGCGAAGCATCGCCTTGAACGATCGCCTCGATCAGTGCAATGAGTTCTTCGTGGTTGTCGGGTGCCGATCTCATGTTCCGAACGTCAATGTCCTTGCAAGGCCATTGTTTTGCGTACGCACGAAAACAAGGTCGCCCGCACGCGTGCTAAGTGCTTGCGGACGGCGTTGGGCGTCTTGCCCAGTTTCGCGGCGTACTCGGCTAGGGTTTGCTCGCTGCCGTACGCGGCTTCGAGCACTTCGCGATCTTGCTCGCGTAGTTTCGCAATACAGTGCGACAACGCACGTCGCTCTTCTTCGAATTCTGCGGCTTGCTCTTCGGCTTCGCGGGCCAGCGTCGCCAACAGTTCGTCGTTGAAGACGTGCCGATCGCGGGCTTTCTTTCGGCGATAGTTCATCGCTTCGAAGCGGGCGATTTGAAAGGCCCACTTTCGGAAGCTGGTTCCCTCCTGGAACTGATCGAACTTTCGCCACATGGCCATGCTGGTCTCTTGCATGACGACCTCGGCATCGTCGGGATCGACCAACAAAGAGACCAAGAACGCGTGAATCGCCGGTTCATGACGCACGAACAGCGCCATGAAAGCGGCGTGGCGATCCGTGAGTCGTTGCATTCCCCGAGCCCCTTGGGAGCGGCTAGGCCGTTCCCATACAAGAAAAGAACGTTGTCCCCAAGGCAATCATGCCTTCCTTTCGGTTCGGCTTCTCACGCCGAACCCCCCATTTACCCGAAAAGTTCCAGAACGGCGGAGCCCGACCGCCGATTCTGCGGACGAAATCCTCGCCCAGATTGGGGACGTCGTCATCCCCCCAACACCTTTAAAGTATATTGTCGACAACCCAAATGCCAGCATCTGGCAAGTCGCGACGGCAAAATGCAATTTCGGGCGACGAATCGCGGTCCGGCTCCGGGGCGAGTAGACGAGGCTCGACGATGCGTGCGGCAATCCGAAAGATCGGCGTTTGGATAGACTGCGATCGCGGAGAATTCGGCGGTGTTTCGGGTGCGCCCGACTAAGACTGCGCATATCATATGATAATACGTCCTCCTGCATCCAAGCGATTCGCGTTCCCCCTTCGATTCCCTTCCTTTCGGACCAACGAAGCTTTTCCGGCAAAATGCGCCGACTCGAGGCCGTTCGGCGCGAGCCTCGCCCGTCGGTGCCCCTTTGTTTGGAGGTCAACACCGTGTTTCGGATCGTTTCGTTCGTGCTGCTGTTGTTGGTGACGTCTTCGGCGTCTGCCGTCGAATTCGAAAGCCGCTTCGATCGCACGCCCGACGGCGTGTGGGCCGGCCCCGAGTACTGGGCGAATCCGCTCCAAGATTGGCGAATCGCCGACGGCAAACTCGAATGTCTGACACCGGCCGCGGGTCGCAACGTGCACTTGCTCACGTATCAGCTCACCCCTCAAAGCGAAGCCCACATCGAACTGGTGATCGACTCGTTGGATCGTGCGCATCCGGCGACGTGCGGATTGGCCTTCGGCATTCAAGGCAAGCTCGACGACTATCGGTACAACGCGATTTGGGGCAAAGGAGTCGTCGCGGGAATCACCACGTCGGGCAAGCTGGTGTTGGGCGAACCGTCGAGCGACGTCGAATTGTCTTTCCCGCTGAAACTGGTCCTCGACCTCATACCGAACGGCAACGGCACGCATCGGGCTGTGTTAACGGCGACCGACGCAAACGGAACGTCGCTCGGAGAATCGACCCTCGTCGTTCCGTCGGCGCGGATTCGCGGCAACGTCGCGATCGTTTACCACGGCAAGCCGAAACGGGCGCTGCCCGGCGAGCCGGTCGCCGCTTTCCGCCGTTTCGCAGTTCGCGGCACGAACCTGGCCGGCGGACCGCAACAAAACTTCGGTCCCATCTTGTGGACGCAATACACGCTCGATGAAGGCGTACTCAAGCTCCAAGCTCAATTGGCGCCGACGGAAGGCCAAGGCGCGACATCGGCCGTGTTGCGCTACGGAGAGGGAGAACACGCCGCCGAAGTGCGTGCAGAAGTCGAGCCCTTGTCGCGGACGGTCCTCTTCCGCGTCGAACCGTGGGACGCCTCACGCGATACGCCGTACAGCGTGCATTACACCTGGAACGGCCGCGAGTACACGTACGGCGGCACCGTGCGGCACGATCCGGTCGAAAAAGACGAAATCACGATCGCGGGATTCACCGGCCACAAAGATTACGGCTTTCCGAACCCGACGATCGTCGAAAACGTGAAGCGGCTGGATCCCGACGTGTTGTTCTTTTCGGGCGATCAAATCTACGAAGGAAATGCGGGCTTCGGTATCACGCGCGAACCGGTGCCCGTCGCGACTCTCGACTACCTGCGAAAATGGTACTTGCTGGGATGGTCGTTCGGCGAGTTGATGAAAGACCGGCCGTCGGTCATCCTGCCCGACGATCACGACGTGTACCAGGGGAACATCTGGGGCGCGGGCGGGATTCCGACCGACAACATCAACAAGGGCGGCTACATCATGCCGCCGGAATGGGTCAACATGGTCCAGCGAACGCAGACCGGTCATCTGCCCGACCCCGTCGATCCGCGGCCGGTCGAGCAGGGGATCACCGTCTACTTTACCGACATGACGTACGGCCGCATCGGCATGGCGATCCTCGAAGACCGCAAGTTCAAGGCCGGTCCGCCGATGGTGCCCGAGGTGTGGTCGCTGGAAGAAGCACCGTTGCTGGGCGAGCGTCAACTCGCTTTCCTCGAACGTTGGGCGGGTGACTGGAAGAACCAGGACGCCAAGGTCACGCTGAGTCAAACCGTGTTCGCGCAATGCCACACCTACGGCGGTAAACAAGGCCGCACGTGGGTGCAGGACGTCGATGCGAACGGTTGGCCGCCGCCCGGCAGGGATCGCGCCCTGCGCGTGATTCGCAAGGCGCACGCCTTCATGTACGCCGGCGACAATCACTTGCCGACCGTCGTCCATCATGGGATCGACACCTTCGAAGATGCCGGAGTGAGCTTCACGGTGCCTTCGATTGCCGCCGGTTTTCCCCGGGAATGGCGTCCCGATCTTCTGGGCTTCGCCCCCGAGGGCCCCTTGCCCGACGACTTGGCCCGACCGACCTATTCCGGCGACTTACCGCCGTATTTGGGCCGATTCACCAGCCGTTGGGGCCATCCGTTGACGTTTTACGCGGTGGGCAATCCGATCGTGTTTACCGGGGCCGGGGGCGGCGAGAACGCGGGCGATCTCGAACTGCTCGACCAAAAGCGGTCCGGCTTCGGGCTGGTGCGGTTCCATAAGCCGACCGGTCGCATCACGGTCGAGTGTTACCGCATTCTGGCCGATTTGGACGATCCCGCGACGGCGCAGATGCCCGGCTGGCCGGTCGAATTGTCGTTGCGCGACAATTACGCCCGCAAACCCGTCGGTTACTTGCCCGAGATCGCCTGCGACGTCGCGCGTCCCGTGCTGAAAGTGATCGACGAATCGACCGGCGAATTGGTGTACGCCCTTCGCTTGCAAGAAAACCGCGTTCGCCCGTGGGTGTTCGCGCCGGGAACGTACACCGTCATGCTGGGCGATCCCGATCGCGACGTGTGGACGATCCGTCGAGGGCAAACGTTCGCCCCCTGACGGCTTCGCCTGCCGTCGCGGTCGCCCGGCGGGCGGCGGGCGGCTCGGTCT
>CAYVVR010000129.1:7646-8848 GCA_964454655.1 uncultured Planctomycetaceae bacterium
GCACTGGAATCGTCGGAAACGCAACACCCCCGTTGCCGATTGTCGTCGATCGTGGGCGTCGGCATCGTCGCGCGATCGCGCTTGGGGCGTTTCCGACGATTCCAGTGCGTCTACGTTTTGAGAAAACATCGAGAGGAACAGAGCATCATGTGGCGTTGGTTGGTGGTGTTCGCGGGGATGTGTCTGCCCGCGGTGGCGCAAGCCGATGAGGCGATTCGAAGCTTCGACTTGTCGCCGTATACGATTCAGAAGGTGCGCGTCGCCCGTGCGCAAGGGCGGTCGTACATCGTCGCGTCGAGTTACGAAGGAACGGTGCTGGCCGTCGATTTCGACGGTCGAGTGCTGTGGAAGCAGCCGCTTTCGGGCTACATGAATTTCGACGTCTATTGCCGCGACATCGACGGCGATGCGAACGACGAAATCTTTTTGGCCAACGCCGACGGCGCCGTGTATTGCGTCGATCATGCGGGCCGCGTGTTGTGGCGTTTTCCCGGGCAAGGGCCGCCGATGGTTTCGGTGTGCGTCGTGAAAGCCGCCTCGGGAAAGCCGATCATCGCCGCCGGCGGATTCGACAAGAACCTTTACCTGCTCGATCCGACCACCAAGAAGTATCGAACGATCCCGTCGTCGTCTTATTCGCAAGAGAAGACCTGGGGCAAAGGGCCGAAACGTGTTCCCCCCTCGGGTGAACACTCGATCAATTACGTGCGCCCCGTGCAATTGAACGACGGATCCGAGCTTCTCGCCGTGCACGGGATCGTGTACTCGCTCAGCGGCGGCGGATCGCTCTATTTCTTCAAGCCGGAAGAAGACAAACCATGCAAGATCGTGCGTCTTCCGGCCGGCCGCCCCTTCGGCGACTTCCGCGCCCGCGACCTGGACGGCGACGGCGACGACGAAATCCTCGCCGGGACGACCACGTTGACCGAGGCCGTATGCGCGGTCGTGTCTCCCGATTCGGAATCGGCCGACGCAATCGACATCTACGCGCACGACGATTGGCGCAAGCAGCTCGACGGTAACGGCTACCGCGTCTTGCAGACCGAAATCGTCGAGACGCCGGGCACGCGGCGGTTGGCCGTCTTGCTCGGCTCGCGGCTGTTGTTGCTCGATCCCGAGCACCCCAACGAAGGGAAAGCCGAAGTTCTCCCCTGCCGGTATTCGTTTTACGACATTTGGGCCGACCGCGAGTCGGGCAAGAT
>CAYVVR010000130.1:0-8822 GCA_964454655.1 uncultured Planctomycetaceae bacterium
CATGGCTGCGGTGCCTCACGGCGGCCGTCGCTCGACGCCCCGTCGACACGAATGTACGCGAGCGATTTGGTGAGATCTACCAAAAGGTCGAGGCCGCCGAAAGCCTACCGGCCGTTCGACTCCGAATTTTGCATGCCGAATACTTGGCCGCCTTGGGAGATCTCGACAAGGCCCTGGCCGAATTGAACGCCACGCCGCCCGCATCGCCCGAGGCCGCTTCTGCCGCGGACGACTCGGACACCCTTTTGCCGATCGCCAAGGCCAAGCTTCTTTGCGCAGCCGGTCGCGTCGACGATGCCTTTCGTGTCCTCGAAGCGGGTATTGCGGCAACCGACGATCCCACAGCCTTCCTTCGCGCCGAAATCAGCGCCACGGCATATCTCGAACCGACGGAGGCCAAGAAACGCCTCTCGCAAATCGAACGTTCGCTACCCGAACTCAGTGAAACGGCACAGGCCGAATTGTTGCGTCTGGCGGCAACCGCTTACGTTCGCGCAGGCGACTTGGACAAGGCCGAAAAATGCTGGGAAGGCGTCGCCCTGCTCGATCCCCACGACATTGAAACTCGCCGCTTGCTGCTGGAATCGGCCCGTGAGCGCGCCGACATCGAATCGCTCGAACGCCGTGTGAAAGAAATCACCGATTTGGCGGGCGAATCGTCTTCGGCCGCCGCTTATGCCGAAGCGGTCCGATCGCTCGCCCTCGCGCAGCAAGCCGAAACACCCGACGCAAGAAAATCGCATGTGGCGCATGCTCGCGAGATGTTGGAACGCGTCGAAAAACTACAACCCGGCTGGAGCGAAACTCGACGTCTTCTGGGCGATTGTGCTTTGTTGACGGGAAACCTCGAAGAGGCCGCGCGGCTCTACGGTCAGGTGTACTCGCAAGGTTTGCTGTCGGGCAAAATGGTCGAGCGACTCGTTCGGCTGCTGTTCGTGCTGGGGCGATTCGACGAGGCCGGTTCGATCCTCGCCGCGATGCCCGAACGCAACCGCTCACCCGGCATGAAGAAAATCGACGCCGAGTTGCTGTTGCGATCGGGCGATCTGCAAGCCGCCTTCGAAACGGCCAAGAACAGCCTCGGCGACCCGCCTTCACCGATCGAGTTACTCTGGTACGGACGTCTGGCCGCAAAGGTCGGTCGCTTGGACGAAGCCGTCGATGCGTTCAACCGCCTTGTCGAGATTGCGCCCGACTGGCCCGACGCCTGGACGGCCTGGATCGGCATCTTGGCTCAATCGGGCAAACACGACGAGGCCTTGGCCGCTCTGGAGAAGGCTTCCGCCCATTTGAACAAAGACGCCCTCGACCGCGTTCGGGCGGTCGCCTGGGAGCTTTTGGGCAACATGACCGAGGCCGCCCGGGCTTATGACCGACTGCTAAAGCAATCCCCCGACGATACGACCTTGTTGCGTCGCGCGGCATTGTTCGACATGCGGCGAGGTGCCGTCGGCGAAGCCCAAGCCAAACTTCGCCGGGCGTACGATCTGGCCAAACGAGCGGGAGAATCGGTCGGTGCCGTCCGTCGGGAACTGGCGGTTTCCCTCGCGGCGGCGAACGACTATCACGCGTTCGAAGAAGCACGCGCGCTCATCCAAGAAAGTCTTGCCGATGAAGCGACCGAGATCGACCGCATCGTCCTCGCGAGGATTTTAGCCGGCAGGCCCGAACGACGCTTTCGCACCGAGGCGGTCGAGCTGTATGAAGCCATCCGTCAACGCCTGGGCGGCCTTCCCGCAGAAGACCGCTTCCGTTTGGCCGTGCTGTACGACGAGTTGGGCCGGTGGGGTGATTGCCGCATCGAAATGGCCAAGCTGCTCGAATCTCAGCCGCAGAATGCCCTTTACCTGACGACGTTTTGCCGCCAGTTGATCGAGCACAACGCTCCCAAGGAAGAAGTCGCAACCCGATTGAACGCACTCCGCAAACTGCAACCGGGCAACCCGTCGGTGACGGCGTTGGAAGTTCGCTTGGCCGTGCGAGAGGGAGAACGCAACAGGGCCGTTGCCTTGCTCGACGCGTTGATCGACCAAACAGACGAAGCACGCAAACCGTCGGTCCTTGCGAACTGCGCCGATCTGGCCGAACAGCTCGAACTCTACGATGCGGCCGAGCGTTACTTGCGACAAGCCGTCGCGCTTCACCCTCAAGCGGCATTGTCCCTGGCCGCCTTCCTCGGCCGCCGAGGGCGCACCAAGGAAGCGCTCGATCTGTGCGACTCGCTGAAAGGCAAGGTTCCCCCGGCAATGCTTTTGAAGACGGTCGTCGGGACCGTCAAATACACGCCGCAAATTCCTGAAGATATCGCCGAGCGAATCGAGGCCTATCTCGCCGAAGCCGAAACGAAACTTCCCGACGACAAGGTCGTCCCGTTGCAAGAGGCCAACTTCTACCATCACCTGGGCGATTACGACCGGCTCGTTCCTCTTTACCGCGAGATTCTCAAGCGCAGCGACCTGACTCCCTTGGAATCGGCCACCGTGCAAAACAACATGGCCTATGCCTTGGTCGTCACCGGGGGCGATGCCGACGAAGCCCGCACGTTGATCGATCGGGCGATCGGCTATCTCGGGCCGTCCGGTGATCTTTGCGACACGCTGGCGTTGGTGCAAATCCATCAAGGGGCATACGACGACGCCGTCGTTTCGGCGCGACAAGCCCTTTCGGAAGCCGACTCGGCGTTGGCCCGTTTTCACTTGATCCAGGCATTGTGGCTAGCCGGCGACAAGGTGGCTGCATCTGCCGAACTGGATGCCGCCCGCGAAGATACCCGGTTCGACAGCCGCTTCATACCGCCGCCGGAACGCGACGAGTTCGAATCGCTGATCCGTCGAATCGAAACGACCGACCTCAACGAAAAAGAGTCGCAAGCCGCCTCGAGCTGAACGCGATCCCTAGTTCGGCCGTTCATTCAGTGCCGCGGAACCGAGAATACCGGGCCGATCTTCCCGGCTGCCGCGATATCGCAGGCCGCTAGCTGTTGCTAGAAATCGCCTTGAACTGCTCTTGCCCGATTTCGCGAAAATGCGATATGCTCCGAAACATGTTGAGGGCGATCAGGGGGTACGACTTCCCCGTACATCCTCGGCCCCCCGCGGCAAAACCCGAAAAATCGACCTTGACCGGCGTTGCGAAAAGTCCTAACTTTTCGCCCTACGAACAAGCCAATGATCGTCGTTCGGCGTGCATGTCGTAACCAGGCAACCGGACGAACGTAGCCGAACCACGCGTCATCCACGTGGATGGGTTCGCATTGGGCCGCCTTCCGGCGGAACCCGCGAACCGCGAAGCCGACCGGAGGCATGGAGGCTTATCCTGGCGGCTTCGGGCACAACCGAGAGGGATCCCCCCAAACATCGCCCGCGCTGATCGTGCGCGTCGACAGTAGGGGATCCGCAGGCAAACAGCGGCCGAATCGCAGGCCGCGACAATCCAATCGCTCCCGGAAACGTCATGTGTCCTCCGCCCCCCTGGGACGCCGCCTTTCCGGGGGCCTTTTTTTGCGCGCTCGACGGCGCGCATGCCGCGCGTTCGGCGGCTCGATTACTTTTCGCCCTTCGGCATGAGCCACCGCTTGGCAAACGCCACGTACTGCTGCCAGTCGTACAGCGTCAGGTCGTGTTTCCCGGTGCGGATATGATATCCGATCCGTCCCATCACCGGCTGATCGACCGGCGGCATATCGTCGGCAGGAAGCCCTTCGCCGGTCAACAATCGATACACGGGATCGGCCGCCTTCGCCGCCAAGAACTCGCCGTGCGGATCGGCCCACAAGTCTTCCGAGGCACTGGCAATGTATACCGGCCGCGGTGCGATCAGGGCGATCAATTCGTGCTGATCGACCGGCAGGGCGTCTTCATTGTTGTTGTATCGATTGAAATTGTCGCAGAACCAATGCGGAAAAACGCTGTTGATGCGTGCCACCGTTTCGCCGAACCGACGGCGACTCAACGCCGCACCACCGCACCCCGAATCGTTCGAAATCACCAGCGCGAACCGCGGATCGGAAGCCCCCGCCCAAAGGGCCGTCTTCCCCAACCGCGAATGCCCCAAAACGGCAACGCGTCGATGATCGATGTCGGTATCGGTTTCGAAATAGTCCATCGCTCGGCTCAATCCCCAGGCCCAGGCGCCGATCGATCCCCATTCGTCGGGCGCCGGCTTCGTCTGCCCCGGTTTGTAGAACAACGGATGAACCCCGTTTTGAAAGCCGTCGTCGAAATCGGGATCGATGTCGCCGTAATAGATGGTCGCCAGCCCGAAGCCGTTTTCCAGGATGTATTCCACGGGCCAACGCGACGCGCTGACACCGCGCGACGCTTCGGTGGCGCGGTTGTTTTCGACACCCGGCGTCTTGGCACGCATCCACGACGTCGAAAGCGTGATGCCCGGGTCGGAATGAATCGCGTGGTTTCCTGAAAAATTGAGGCCGACGAACAGCGGTACGGGCCGGTCGCCCTGCTTGGGCAGATAGATCAAGATGTCCATCCACGGCCCGTCGTCGTCTTGTGCCGTAAAATAGACGCGAACCTCGCGTCGAACGGCCTTGCCGTCCAGCGCATTCTCGTCCGTCGAACGTACGTGGAAATGCATCTCGGGCGGACGCGGCGGCATCTTGCCGTACACTTCCGACTCGAACAACGCCAGCAATTCGGGACGGCGTTTTTCGAACCAGGTCTTTGCGTCCCGCACGGGCGTACCGTCTTCGCATACCAACGGATCGGGAAGTTCGTACTTGGGAACCTTCGCCTCGTCGTAGTTCGTCCCCGGCGGCGCGGCCGTCGCCGTCGCGATCATCGCCGCCGCGACTGCGAACACCGCGATCAGTAGCCTTCCGATCCTTTTGCCGTCGTATTTCATGGAACCTTCCTCCTGCGCACAAGCCCGACCAATTTTCCCCCTACCGGTGCTCATCATCGTAATTCCCGGCACGACCGGAAGAAAGCATTCCAACCGTCGGAACGCGCTGGGCGACGTGCCCTAACCGCGGCGACGTCCTTAACCCCACGCTGAAAACCGCCGACGCAGCGTCACCGCCCACACCTTCCTCAGCCGACCGAGACCACCCCATCGGCATTCCCGTCACGACCGAAACAGCTTACCCAAAAACGCCGACTCAAGCCGGGCGAACGATTTGGCACGTTGCCTTTTTGCGACGTATAGTTTCGGCAACCCGGGGTGTTTACCCCAAGCACCGAACCGTTGCAACCCGCACGATCCCGCCAATCATCCCACCACGCATGACGGAAACATCAGCCGTGTCGGACTCCGTGCGTTTCACACCGGTCGTTGACGGCTTGTCCCGAGCAACACGTCTGTTGCTGCTTGCGGCAGTCTTGTTTGCTTCGTGCCCGACGGCGGCCGCCCAAAACCGCGACGAAATCCACGCTTCTCCGGCCGATTCGCTAGCCGGTCGGTTTTCCGCTCAAACCAAAACGCCTGCCGGTGATTCGATTTCGGCATCGCAGCGACTCGGCGACGACCCGGCCGATCGAATCGTCGATACCGCTGTGGTTTCGTCGGAAGCGGTCTTGCAGCAAACCCGAGGGCTGGAACGCCGCATGCTTCGCGACGGACTCGACGGCCGCTGGGATGAATTCAGTTACCTCGAAGCGGCGCTGATCGCCGGCGGCATCACCGATCGCAAGCAACTCGATGCATATCGAGCGCGATTCGAAACGCACGCGCAGACGCTTCGTGAGACGGGCGTCGAACGATTGCCCGTTCGCGAACGGGCGCAGGCGGTGTTCGAATACATGTACGCGCACATCACCACGTCGGGCTATCGTCTCCAGGCTTCCTCGCCGAGTCGGGTTCTCGACGACGGCCGATTCAACTGTGTTACCGGCAGTTTGATTTTCCGCTACCTGGGCGAGTCGGTCGGACTGGTCGTCACGAACGTACAGCTTCCCTCGCACGCCTATTGCCGCGTGGCGACGCCGGAAGGCCCCTTGGTCGTCGAAACGACGTGCGCCCGCTGGTTCGAGCTGATCAAGGGTCGTGATTCGGCCGAAGTATGGCGAGAATTACGCGACCGATGGCTCAAACGCAGCGGTACCGAAAGCGACTCGCTCGAGCAGGCACGGGCCGTTACGCCGGTCGAGTTGGTAGGAACGATCTACTACAACTTGGGCGTCGATCTCTTGCTTGACGGTCGCTTCGCCGAAGCCGCCGCGGCCAATCGAAAGTCGCTTCTTCTCGATCCCGACAATCGCACGGCACAAGAAAACCTGCTGGCGACGCTGAACAATTGGGCCATTTCGCTGGCATCCCAAGAAGACATATCCGGAGCGATCCGGCTGCTCGAAGAAGGCTTGCGTTGCGACAACCGGTATCCGCCGTTGGTGCGCAACTATCTTCAATTGCAGCGGCGTCGGGTTTCTGCCTTTTGCGACCAGGGGCGTTTCGACGACGCTCGTCGTCTGGTCGAACACGCCGGGCGTCTTCTTCCGCCGACTTCGCTGGCCGAACTGGTCTCGCAGGTCGAATCGCGAGAACGCATGGAAAGCGCCGTCTCGTTTTGAAGCCGCGTGTTGCCCATTCCGGCAATGCCGGCCCTAAGCCCCCGTGCTCGTTTTCGATTTGACTCTCTGCCGATCGTGACCTAGGTTTTCGTTGGTGAGCCTAATTTATCACCAGATCGGGGGGCAAAACAAAAAGCGTCCTTGTCTAAGAGGGGTGCGTCATCTACGCCCCTTCGTCGACCGACGATTTCCAAGTCACGGCAACCGGGACGGTTCGACTCTCGCTTTCGGCTTCCATTCACGGGAACTTCGGCGAGAGAATCCGCGCCGCAAACCGGCCTAAAGGTGCGATCTGTGAACGCAAACCGGAAGCGTCGCGCCGACGGTGCATCTGCAAGACGAGGTCGGTAAACCGCAATACACCCGAGGTACACATCGCAACGACGGCATCGTCGACATTCAGGGAGAATCGAGCGATGGAAACGATGTTGGCCAATCCGGTATTCCGCGGCGAGGCGACGGTTCCGACTCGTGACGCGGCATCGGCGGTGCCGTTCGAGATTCGTTCGCAAGTGCGCAATCTCGTGCTTTCGGTTTACGATCCGGCCGAGCTGGAAGAACGACGTTGCGAACAGCGATTTCCGTTTCCGTTTTTGATTCGCATCACACCGGTAAGCGAGCAAGGGACGTCGCCGATCGGTCCTGCAAGCGTCGTGGTCGGCAAGTCGATCTCGGAAAACGGCCTGGGGTTCTACCACCCGAAGCCCTTACCTTATCGACGTGTCGTCGTCACGCTCGATACCGGCGAACATCGTTTGAGTCTGCTGATGGATCTGCGATGGTGTCAATTCACACGCCATGGCTGGTACGAAAGCGGCGGCAGCTTTTTGAAAATCGTCGACGACCCGCCCGGTGATTCGGAATTTTGATACACCCTGAGAGAGTCCTGTTCCAACGATTCCAACCGATCGACGCCCCCTTCGCCCCGTTGTCTTGCTCGTGAGTCGCGCCTGGAACGGCCGAGAGCGCCGCGGCAGCGGGAGCCCCCACGCGTCCACCACGAGAGGGCAAGCCGACCGCCCGGATTCGATCCGGATCCGCAGGCGGTCGGTTCATTTTTGGTCGCAAGCATCTTGCCCCGCTCGATCCCATCGCGAAGAATGCCCCTTGTAAACACATGTCGTCGTTGTCACCAAGCAGAACCGATCATGTCTCAAAAAGCTTGCGAAAAAGGACTTCCTCCGGAACGGACGAAGGACGCCAAATTCAAGTGCAAAGATTGCGGTCGCTACGCGGCCAAGAAAAAACACCTCTGCGAGCCGAAAAAGCTCAAAGACAAGAAATAAAACGCAATTTTGCGTCGGATCACGATGGCGTCTCACCCCGACCGACAGCACGATGTGCCCCGCGAGATGAACGATTCACCGTTCGATGCCTTCTTGCTCGTGTCGTTCGGCGGCCCCGAACAGGCCGAGGACGTGATGCCGTTTTTGGAACGCGTCGTGGCGGGAAAAAACGTTCCCCGCGAACGCCTGGAAGAAGTGGCCTCGCACTACCATCACTTCGGCGGCCGCAGCCCCATCAACGATCAAAATCGCGCTCTACTGCAAGCCCTTGCTGCCGAATTCGCTCGCCGCGGACGACCGCTGCCCTGCTACCTCGGCAACCGCAATTGGCATCCGCTCTTGGAAGAAACGCTTGCCGAGATGGCCGCCGCCGGTGTACGCCGGGCGGTCGCGTTCATCACGTCGGCCTTCGGTTCGTACTCGGGATGCCGACAGTATCTCGAAGACATCGCGCGGGCACGTGCCGCAGTGGGCCGCACCGCCCCACACATCGATCGATTGCCGCTTTGCGGACTGCATCCGGGCTACATCGATACGATGGCCGATCGCGTGCGGGAAGCATCGGCGCGGTTTCCCGATCCTGCACCGTCCCAGCTACGCTTGGTATTCACGGCACACAGCATTCCAGTCTCGATGGCCGAAACGAGCCCGTACCGCACGCAACTGGGCGAAGCGTGTCGCCTGGTCGCTGAACGAACCGCGTTTGAAACCTGGGATTTGGTCTACCAGAGTCGCAGCGGACCGCCGCACGTCCCTTGGCTCGGCCCCGATGTGCTCGATCATTTGCGCGCGATCGCGACCGAATCGCCGGCAACGGGCGTGTTGCTTTGCCCGATCGGATTCCTCTCCGATCACCTGGAAGTCTTGTACGACCTCGACGTCGAAGCCGCGTCGCTCGCTTCAGAACTGGGAATTCCGCTGGTGCGGGCCGAGACAGCCGGTACGCATCCTCGTTTCGTGAAGATGATCGCCGACTTAGTCGACGATCTAGCCGCGGGGCGCAAGTCATCCA
>CAYVVR010000131.1:0-4957 GCA_964454655.1 uncultured Planctomycetaceae bacterium
CATCGTGTTGCTGCCGGAATGCGTGAGCACCGGACCATGGGCCCATGCTCGCTGCACGATCCGCCATCCCCAAGCATAATCCGTTCCCTCGGGCGGCACATGCAGGAATCGAATCTCCGAGGCATCCAAGTCTTTCACCGTTGCCGAAACAACGTTTGCGGTTCTCTCGTTCGCATTCGTGTCGGCGTTGCACGCAACTTCTGTCGGTGCTTCGAGCAATCCGCCTTCCGACATGTGGAAAAAGACAAATTTGGCCCAATCGATCAGGCTCGCGTGGATACCTCCGGCAGGCCACATGGCGGGAGGATTGTCGTTACGGCGGACCGGCTCGATCGGAACGGGGTTTCCATCACGCCACCGATGCTGCCATGGCGCGTCGATTCGACCGGGAGTTCCCATCGGCCCGAACCCTGCGGAATTCATTCCCAACGGTCGGAACACGATCTCCCGCATCAGCCGTTCCCACGACAGGCCGGTCACCAGCTCGGCACATGCAGCCGCCAACGCGTAGCCGCAATTCGAGTAATGAAACGTTCCCGGCCGAAACGGCGCAGGCTGCGTGAGCACGCGACGCGCCAATTCCCGTCGTTGATCGGGGGAAGCCCCCGGAAAGTGATGAACGTCCCACAACGAAAAATTGGGGAGTGTATCTTTCGGACAGCCCCCTCGGTGTGTCATCAGGTCGGCGATTGTCACACCGCGGTAGTCGTCGTGAAGCTGCCGCAACTCGTCACCGAACACATCGCCCAGCGTGTCGTTCGGTCGGAGCACCTGTTCGTGGGCGAGCACGGCTAACATCGTCGCCGTCATCGCTTTCGTGCAAGAACCAAGATGAAACGGATCGTCGACCGCCGCCGGCGATTGCGATTCCCATTTGCGAAGCCCCGTTACAGCGACGTCCCGCATTTCCCCTTGGGCGAACACGGCCGCTCCCATTGCCGGCAACGAATACGCATGCCGCGTTTTTGCGACGATCTCGCGCAACACTCCCACCGACATCGACTCAGCCGCCCGACCGTTTCGCGTTTCCATCAGTATCGCCGGAACGGCCAACGTCGACCGCAACACGCTGCGTCTGGAATAGCGCATAGCTTACGCTCGTTCCCCCGTTCGATCTTTCGCGTGACGACCGTTGGATCGTTTCGCCTTGGCAATTCCGGCCCAACACCCGTCTCAAGGTTCGGGCGATGCACCGTGGAAGCTGATCGGCCGTCCCCAATCGTGGAGAGGTTCCAGAATACCAGCCCCGCCATCGCGATGCGAATTCCGGGAATGACGCTGTTCGATTTCCCTCGCCGATTCCGGTCGTGCGCGCGATCAGCTTGCAGACATGCAAAAAGCGAGTACAACAACTTGAAACAATGCCCCCCTCTAGCGGGCCGGTATCCGCCGTCGCTCAAGACCGGCGACACAATCTCGATGTCGCCTTTCGGGAGGGGCATCCGATCCTCAACCGTGTCGTTTTCAGACGAAAGGTAGGAAAAGTCGAGTCATGAACACCATTCCACGAGTCAACGGGCGATTGTTCTTGCTTTTATTGCTCGCTGCGTCGGCGCTGTGCCTCGTTGCTCAGCAAGGGCAGGGGGCGAGTACACCGAACGTGGTCATCATCTATGCCGACGACCTCGGTTACGGAGACATCGGCTGCTACGGTGCCACCAAGGTTCCGACGCCGAATTTGGATCGACTAGCGTCGCAAGGTTTGCTTTTCCGCGATGCCCACGCGCCCGCTGCCACCTGCACGCCCTCGCGGTACGCATTGCTGACGGGCGAATACGCGTTTCGGCGGAAGGGAACCGGCGTCCTACCCGGCAACGCGGCGCTTATCATCGAACCTGGTCGAACGACGTTGGCTTCGTTGTTTCGCGATGCCGGTTATCGAACGGGCGTCGTCGGCAAATGGCACCTGGGGCTCGGTAGCGGCAATCTCGACTGGAACGGCAAAATCGCCCCCGGACCGTTGGAAATCGGGTTCGACTACGCATTCCTGATTCCCGCCACCGGCGATCGCGTTCCCTGCGTGTATGTCGAGAACCATCACGTGGTCGGCCTCGACCCGAACGATCCGATCCAAGTGAGTTACGGAAAGCCGATCGGCAACGATCCGACGGGCGCCGAGCATCCCGAAATGCTCAAGTATCCCTTCAGCCACGGCCACAACAACACGATCGTCAACGGAATCAGTCGCATCGGATACATGAGCGGCGGTCACGCGGCCCGCTGGGTCGACGAAGACATGGCCGACACGATCACCGGCAAGGCCGTTCGGTTCATCGAAGAAAATAAAGACCGTCCCTTCTTCTTGTACTTCGCGACGCACGACATCCACGTACCGCGTTGTCCCCATCCGCGATTTCGCGGAAAGAGCGGTTGCGGACTGCGGGGCGACGCGATCGTCGAATTCGACTGGTCGGTCGGCCAAATCATGGACACCTTGGATCGCCTCGGACTGGCCGACGACACCTTGCTAATCTTCTCCAGCGACAACGGACCGGTCGTCGACGACGGCTACGCCGACGGTTCCGTCGAAAACCTGAACGGGCACAAGCCCGCCGGTCCATTGCGCGGCGGCAAATACAGCATCTTCGAGGCGGGCACCCGCGTGCCGATGATCGTTCGGTGGCCGGGTGTGGTAAAACCGGGCGAAACCGATGCCTTGGTGTGTCACGTCGATTTCCTGGCCTCGTTCGCCGCGTTACTCGGCCGATCCCTCCCCGACGATGCCGCGCCCGACAGCTTCAACGTCTTGCCGGCGATTCTCGGCCAGTCTCCGAAAGGCCGGGAATACCTCGTCGAGCAGGCCAAGACCCTTGCGCTGCGTAAAGGCCCGTGGAAGTACATCCGGCCTTCGAACGGCCCGAAGATGAACAAGAACACGAACATCGAACTGGGGAACGATCCGCAACCCCAGCTCTACAATCTCGACGACGACATCGGCGAACGCACGAATCTGGCCGATAAATACCAGGACTTGACACGTTCGCTGAGCGAGAAACTACAACGCGACGTCGAGGCAGGACGGACGCGCCCGTAAACCGCGCCGCCGACACGCTGCAACGCAGCGAAATCACCAGTCGACATGGCTCACCTCACGGCCGCTCTTGCACCTAGCGCGGTACCGCAAGAGCGGCTCGTTTTTCGTCGGGAACACGTTCAGTGTGCCGCGGTCACGGGGGATTCGGCCGGTTCCAAGGTCTTCCCAACTGCTTCAGCCACCCGACGCACGAGATCCATCGTTTCTTCGAACTGCTCGAAGGTGAGCGACTGGAACCCGTCCGACAAGGCGGTTTCCGGCTGCGGATGGACTTCGATCATCAGTCCGTCGGCTCCCGCCGCTACCCCGGCGGCAGCCATTCGCGGAACCAACGACGCGTGGCCGGTTCCATGACTCGGATCGACGATCACCGGGAGATGTGTCCGCTCGTGCAACCAAGCGACCGTGGCCAGCGACAAGGTGAAACGGGTGTGTGTTTCGAAGGTCCGCACGCCGCGCTCGCAGAGCATGACCTGTTGGTTTCCCGAGTTCAGGATGTACTCGGCGGCCAACAATAATTCATCCGGCGTGGCGGCCGGCCCGCGTTTCAAGAGAACCGGCTTACCAGCGACGCCGACAGCCTCGAGCAAGCGGTAGTTTTGCATGTTGCGGGCGCCGATCTGAAGAACATCGGCGTACCGGGCCACCAAGGGCACGTCGGCCGGCGTGATGACCTCGGTAACGATCGGCAGTCCCGTTTCTGCACGCGCCGCGGCCAGGATTTTCAGCCCATCTTCCTTGAGCCCCTGGAAACTGTAAGGACTTGTACGCGGCTTGAAAGCCCCACCCCGAAGAGCCGTTGCGCCCGCGGCCTTGACGGCTCGCGCCGTCTTGAGCGTTTGCTCCTCGTTTTCGACCGAGCAAGGACCTGCGATCACGCCCAGGTGCGAGTTGCCCGCGACGAATCCTCCCACCTGGACGATCGTCCTTTCTTGCTTGACCTCGATGCTGGCCACTTTGTAGGGAGCCAAGATCGGAATGACTTCGGCGACGCCGGGGCCGCTCTCCAACGAGGCCCGATGCTCGTCGCGTTTGTCGCCCACGGCCGCGATGACCGTTCGCTCTTCACCGTAAATGGGATGGGCCGTCAGGCCCAGTTGTTCGACGCGCCGGATCATGTGCTCGATTTGTTCCTTGGTCGCGTCGTGCCGCATCACGACAATCATGCCATCAACCTCCTGAGTAAAAACACGTTTGAATTCGCTTTCCATTCCCAAGCCATGTTGCGTCGCGGTTTGAGGGGGGACCACAAAAAAACCCCGACATCCCATCGTGGGTTGTCGGGGCTTGTTTGTCTTTCGATCTTTCAACGGCTCGATCTACAGACCACCTCCGGCCCCGCAACCCGGCGGGCTAAAATAAAACCAGAAGTAGCCGTAAAACGAACCGTTCATTTATTGCCCGTTTCCAATCTCGTTGGATTCGGAACTCGCACTTCGCCAATCGTTACATCGGCTGCGTCGAGCCGATTTCTTTCCACTGCTTATATCAATTTTCGCGTACCGTCCCTTCGAAGACAAGTGTGATTCCCCAAAATTCGCAGAATCCCCCTCGCCGGAACGGGCAAAGGCTAGTCGTTCTGTTCCCCCGGGTTTGCGGCATTCTCTGACGTCGCAAGCACGCGATCGCCCCATTGGACAATTT
This sequence comes from uncultured Planctomycetaceae bacterium, assembly GCA_964454655.1. Taxonomy (GTDB): domain Bacteria; phylum Planctomycetota; class Planctomycetia; order Pirellulales; family Thermoguttaceae; genus CAYVVR01. The sequence goes on from CAYVVR010000131.1 coordinate 4,679, forward strand.
GGCGAATCACCGACGGGTTGTGCCGAATGACGAACGACCGCGAACCGTCGTCATAGGCAATCGCGGCTTCGCTGTTTCGGTTCTCCCAGCTTTCCGGGGCATGCTGCGACACGATCGCCTCCCGCAAGCGGCCAACCGTCCAACCGGCAGCCAGAAAATCATCCACCGGCAGCCACGCCCAAACGGGACGCTCCGCAATCGAAGGCAACGTGATTTCGATTGTGCGCTCGTCGACTATTCGCACACCTGCTTCGAGTTGCGAGGCAAACTGATCCAGAA
>CAYVVR010000131.1:4967-8822 GCA_964454655.1 uncultured Planctomycetaceae bacterium
GGCCGCACACCGACCGCTCGCAAACTGTACCAATCGACGACGATGGTAAGGTCGGTCTCGGCGTTGATAGCGGCCAGGATTCGTTCACACGGAACCATCTCGTACTGAAGCACCGTGACCGGTTCCCGCAATTGCGCATCGACGGCCAACCACGGATTGATCTGACGCACGGTCTTCCAGGAAAGCCGTTTTGAGGCCGCCGTCGTTCGCAGCGCCGCCCATTCTTGCAAGAAGCGGCTCAGGCGTGCATGGACGATCGGCGTCTGCTTGACATCCCACCCGTCGTCGTCGACGCGGATCGTCCCCTCACCCCCCACAGTCGCCCAGCTTGCCGGCGCGATCATCTCTTGAACGATCTCGGCCGCCGCCCGCCACTCTTCGATCGACTCACCCGGCAAACGATCGGCCCCGTATGCGGTTTCGACGACGCGGCGTCGCTCTTCCGGCAAGGTAAGCCGAACGCCGTAATCATCGGTTTGAACGTCGAGTCCGACCGCTCGCGCCAGCGTGTCGAGTACCGAAGCGATGTCGGTTTGTTCCAGATCGACACCGGGCGCGCTACCGGCAGATTCGCCCACCGCTTCGAGGGCGTCCAAGTCCAACGAAATCGGTACGCCGCTCAACCGCGAGAGTACGCCGACAAATTCTCCCAACGTCGCGTTGCCTGAATGCATGGCCGAGACCGACAGCGACAAGCAGGCGGCAACGTCGACCTTGGGCAGGTCGACGACCTCTCCCGGTTGGACTACGGGACCTTCCGCCGGCTCCTCCGGCGCAGACTCGCCCGGCTCCTCGACTCGATCGGGCATGTCGAACGGACGATGATCCTTCGCCGGAATGAGTGCATCGACGGTCGCCGACTCGCGTCCGTTGATTGTCGCCAATTGTTCGAAAACCCGATCGTCCACGTCTCGGCGAACGAAGCGCACCGATCCGTCGGCCATCAAGGCGAGCATACCGTCGGGCTGTCCGCTCCCGAAGCCGTCGGGCCCATCGACATAGGGCGGACGGGTCAACGGCCGAGCGGTCGGCGATCCACCGGAGGCCCACGGACCTCGACGCGCTGCGACGCCCAACACGGCGATCGTATTGCTTGAGCCGTCTCCGATATCGGCGAGGCGGGTCCGGCGGACGTAGGAAAACACACCCGCCCGGGGATCGTCGGCGGGCAGCATTCCCGCTCCCTCACCGAGCCCCGTCACGCCCACGTAATGCGTGTCGGGGTAGGGGGGAAGTGCCGTCGTCCGGCCGAACACCGGATTGATCACCTCGGGCAATTCGCGCCGGGCGACGGCGCGGTTTTGCGCACTGTCCCACGAATACCCCGGCTGCAGTTGCTGCGACCAATCTAAATGCCCCATGTACGGCAGCATCAGGGCCAGCCAACTTAGCCGCGTCTCGGGCGGAACGAGCCCACCGCCGACCGCAGCAGGCGGAAACGTCTCTTCGGCTTTCAGATACGCCGAACACGCCTGACCCAACTGCTCTTGCCGGAGGCAATCGAGCGTGTATCCCGCGGCGGCACGATGCTCGGTGATGACCGGCAACGCCGCTTCGAGGAGAGCGACCTTCTCGTCCTCCACTAGCTCGCGAGGTAGGCGGTACCACACATCGGCCTCCACCTGCTCGCACTTGGCTTTCGCCAGGCCCTCGCGCAGATTCGTCATCAACTTATCGACGACCGCAGCCGCGTCGGCCGGCAACGACCCCGCCTTCAAGCGCTCCTGCAAAAGTTGCGATTGATGGTCCAATAGCGGCAAAACTCGGGCCGACACTTGCTGTAGGGCATCGTACACGCGTTTGGCCTCATCCGGACTCGCGCAGCGGAAGCCGAACGAGATCGCCTCATCGTCGGGGGCCGTCGTCAGCACGAACCAGCGAGCCGTCCACGCGATTCGCCACGGTTCCGCCATTTCCTGATCGACGTCCGCCCACCAATCGGGCAACCGCCAATTCGCCTCGCGGAGCGCGTCCAAACTGAACGCGAGCAATCGCTCGTCGCTCGATACCGGTATGCGCCCCGCCGTCCATTGACGTGTCTTCTCTTCCCCGAGCAATTCCGGAGCAAGCGGCAGCCGACGGAGCAGATCCTCGCGGCCCGTCACCAACAACCGCGAATCGATGATGACCACCGGATACGGCCACTCGGCACTCGAGAATCGCCTTGCCGGTTTTCCGTCCACCGCCAGAGGAACAGCCTCACCTTCCACGGCGAGTGCGTTCGCATCGTGCCCTTCTGCAAGTTCCAAGACGGCCACACACGATTCGGCAGGATGGGCCGCGTCGACGCAAGCGAAGGTCACAAAATCGACGGCATCGGGGCCGATTCGCAATGTTCCCAGCAGGTCGGACCACGGATCGACCGGTTCGCCGCTTGGAAGGGAAACCACCCGGAAAACGCGGGGCCAATCGATCAACCGACCATGCATCACGAATACCGAATCTTCCGGTATCCAACGGACAAACTCGGCTGTCTCCGTCGCTTCGGCGACCGGCACTTCCTCGGGCATCGCCTCGTCACCGGTCGTTTCGTCGATCTCGGCGGGCTCCTGTGCTGTTTCCGGCGGCTTGTCCACGGGCGGGGCATGACGCGGAAGGGCAAACCAGACGGCGGTTCCAACGACCGCTAGCGCCAACCCACCGCCGATGAGGTACAACCATCGCCGCGTAGCCGCTTCGACCGGCGACACGTAGTCCGGTACATCCGCAGACGGCGCATTCGGCGAATGGGCGGCGGCATTCTCGGCCGGCGGCGAGGAGGCGTCGGCTTCCGCCTCTGCGGGCGGTTCCGAGGGCGTTGTGACCGTAGCCGCCGCTCCTGCGACCGTGGCAGCACCAGCGGTCGACGTGTCGCGCTGTTTTCGGTCTCGCGCCGACGGTTCCGAATCGAGCGTCGGGCGGCTTTCCGGCCGCTTGGAATCCTGAAAAGCCGCTTCCTCGGGCTGCCGATTGGCCGCCTGTTCGGTCGACGCCGCAAGTTCTGCCTCGGAAGGCATCTCCCAACCAGACGGCGGCGTCACCTGAACCATGCTTTCACACTTGGGGCACGCCACGATCGCCCCGATCACCGACGGATCTCGGACTTGAAGCTTTGCCTGGCAGGTCGTACACGTAATGGTAAAAAGCGGCCGGCGCATGAAGTGCCATCCATCGATTCGAGTTTTGCCGTTTCCGCGGCTGTGCCGTCCGATGCGCGAGCGAAAATCGCCCGCGACCGGTGAACCCACGCCGTCACGCGGTCCTCCCACAAATGTAGTACATTGCGCATGGGATTCCCAACTTGAGTTCTCCTAACGCAATGCCGACGTAGATTCGCCGTTCGAGCCGGCATCTCTACGTGATATGACGTTTCTCAAGCGAAGGCAGTTCCGGGCCAGCCAGGTCCGCGGGGCTTTTCGCCCGGGAACGGCTCGATCAAAATGGGGAGAACTGCACAAGCCGCTGACATTGGCCCAATATCGCTCACCCGCCCAACAAACAACACTTCGATGACAACACAACTAAACATTCGTTGGTTCGACAGTACGCGAGACGACTTCACGGCCGGTCTGGCCGCCCTGCGTGAAAAACTCAGTCCTCGGGGAGACGTCGTCAGCGAATCGGGTCGACGCCGCACCATCGAAATCTTCGGGGAACCTCTCGCCCCAACCGAAGTCGTGAAAAGGATTTGCGACGATATCGCCAACCGGGGCTGGGAGGCTCTCGCGCATTATTCCCGTGCCGTCGACAAGTTCGATGCCACGCCCGAAACGATTCGAATCGCCCCCGAGACAATGGCGGCGGCGCACGCCGGTTGTTCTCCCGAACTTCTCGCTGCTGTGCGGAGTATTCGAGACAACATCCGCGAGTTTCAAG
>CAYVVR010000132.1:0-1448 GCA_964454655.1 uncultured Planctomycetaceae bacterium
CGACTTGTTGCACGATCGAGAGCCGAACGAGGCCTTCTTGGCGGCCGATCCGGGCAAGGCGTACGTCTTGTTCTTTCCTGCGGGAGGTCGTGTGACGGTCGATCTAAGCGACGCCGCCGGTCCGATGAAGCTCGAATGGATCGACGTGAGCACCGGTCGTCGAATCGGCGAAGCCGAGGCGGCCGGGGAACGAGCGGTGCCGGTGAAGTCTCCGTTGGAAACACCGGCGGTCGCCGTCATCACGCCTTCTGAAAGCGGCCGGGCACGCGTTTCGACGAAAGCCGTAGGTTCCACCGAACGCGACTAGGACCGAGGTCTTCGGCCGACGTTCCGCGATCGAACACCGGCGCAAACAACGACGGGACAGCCGTCGAAGGCCGTCCCGTCGTTCGTTCGTCGTGGTTTCTTTCCGCCCGAAGGCTGCGGCTTCGGCACGCTACAGGCCGACGATGTTGTAACCGCAATCGACGTGCAAGATTTCGCCGGTGATGCCGTCGGACATGTCGCCCAGCAAGAAAAGCCCCGTGCGGCCGAGTTCTTCGAATTCGACGTTCCGCCGCAAGGGACTTTTGGCGGCGGCATGTTTTTGCATTTCGTCGAAGCCCGAGATGCCGGCCGAACTGAGAGTCCGCATCGGACCGGCGCTCACGCCGTTGACCCGGATCTTCTTGGGGCCCAGGTCCCAAGCGAGGTAGCGGACGCTGTGTTCCAAAGCGGCCTTGCAGACGCCCATCAGGTTGTAGCCGGGCATCACTTTTTCGCCGCCGTAGTAGCTGATGGTGACGATCGAACCGCCGTTTTCTTCCATCAAGGGGGCGGCGGCGCGGGCGACGGCGACCAGGCTGTAGGCCGAAATGTCCATCGCCAAGTGCCAACCTTCGCGGCTGGTTTCGACGTAAGGGCTGCGGAGCTCTTTCGGCGGTGCGAAGGCGATGGCGTGCAACACGAAGTCGAGGCGTCCGTACTCATCGTCGATTTGCTCGAAGACGTCGGCGATGTTCTCGTCGGATTGGACGTCGCACGGAAGAACCAATTTGGGGTTGTACGCATCGACCAAGCGGTGAACTCGCCGTTCGCTGGACGGTCCCGGAAGATGTGTATAGGCCAACTCGGCCCCCTCGGCGTGGAGGGCTTCGGCCATCGCCCAGGCGATGCTGCGGTCGTTGGCCACGCCCATAATCAAACCGATTTTGCCGTCGAACATTCCCATTACAAACTACCCTCGCTGATGGATTGGCTTGGCATGCCGAAGACGATCGCTCGTCGGAACGACATCGAGCCGAAACGTCGAAACGCAATGCAACAAGAGCTGCGCCGCTGACGACGCAGCTTCGAAACATTGCCAATTCTATACGTTCCGGCAACAGAACGGGATCGTCGTTTTTTACCGATCGGTGCCCTTCGTCGCTCCCGGATGCGCGAATCACCGTCGGAATTCACCGTCGGAA
>CAYVVR010000132.1:1548-8798 GCA_964454655.1 uncultured Planctomycetaceae bacterium
GGTGCCCTTCGTCGCTCCCGGATGCGCGAATCACCGTCGGAATTCACCGTCGGAAGCCGCCGTCGTCCTCGGCTGCTCCGTCAATGGACCGAGGGGACCGGCCCGGCGATGAGGTCGTATTCCTCCAAGGGGGTCATATCGCCGGTTTCGATCTGACGGCAGTGCATATCCAACAGCGGCAGCCGCAGGCTGAGGAACCGCTTGGCCACCTGCTTTTTGCGTTCCTTTTCGACGGCCTGCTTCAGGAAGAGATGGCCTACGATGATCGTGATCGCCGATTCCACGAGCCGCCGACCGGCCAGGTCGAGGTAGGTGGTCGGCTGTTTCTTGACGAAATCGATCACGTCGGTTAGTCGCTTGCGGGCCTCGATCAGATCGTCCCGCATCGCGGCCAGATCCGGATCTTCATACGAGGCCGTTTCGAACGGTGCAACGTAGTTGACCAACGAGCCCGAGGCGACACCGCGAACCGCAGCGACCACTTGCAACTGGCTGGTCCCTTCGTAGATGGTCGTGATGCGGGCGTCGCGGAGGTACCGCTCGGCGGCGTAGTCCTTCATGTAGCCCGAACCGCCCAGCACCTGGATCGCGTCGTTGGCAACGCGGATGCACATCTCTGAGGCGTAGTACTTGCTCATCGGCGTGAGCATCGCGTTGATTCGCTTGAGTTGACGCGACAACTGTTTGCGGCGTTTTTTCTCGTCGGCGGGCAAGTCGGCCACCGTTTCGAGCACGCGCAGGTTGTTGTTTTCTTGGTCGCAAATGCAACTGGTGGCGTAGGTCAACGTGCGGGCGGCTTCCAAATCGACACGCATGTCGGTCACCAGTTCGGCGACCGCGGGCAGGCGTTCGATCGGCACGCCGAATTGTTTTCGCGTGTGGGCGTAGATGCGGGCCAGACGGAATGCCGCTTCGCCGATTCCCAAGGATTGCGCCGCGATGCCCACGCGGGCGCCGTTCATCAACGCCATCACGTAGGTGATCAAGCCGCGTTGGCGTTCTCCGATCAACCGGGCGGGCGTGTCTTCGAATACCAGTTCGCAGGTGGGCGAACCGTGGATGCCGAGCTTGTTTTCCAAGTGTCGCACGCGGACCTTTTCCGATCGCTCGGTGATGAACAAGCTCAATCCGCGACCGTCGGTGATGTCGGGTTCGCTGCGGGCGAGAACCAGCAGGATTTCACCGCAACCGTTGGTGATGAACCGTTTCACGCCGTTGAGGTACCATTGGCCCGATTCGTCCTGGTACGCTCGCAGACGCACGGCTTGAAGGTCGCTGCCGGCGTCCGGCTCGGTGAGCACCATCGCGCCGGTGACTTCACCGTCGGCGAAGCGAGGAAGCACTTCGTCTTTGATTTCGTCGCTGGCGAAGGCGTTGATCGTTTCGGCGATACCTTGCAGGCCGAACAGGTTCATGAACGAGGCATCGGCCCGGCTGACGATCTCGGTCGCCATGGTGTAGATGATGTTCGGGCAGTTCAATCCGCCGTACTTGCGGGGCAGGGTGAAGCCCATCATGTCGGCCTGGGCCATCGCGTCGAGGTTTTCCCGCACCAGCGGATGAAGCGTGACGGTGCCGTCTTCGTTGAGCGTGTTGCCTTCGCGGTCGACGGTTTCGGCGTTCGGGGCGATCACCTCAGCGGCGATTTCGCCGACGATTTCGAGAATGCGCCGATAGTTGTCGACGCAGTCGTCTTCGTCGACCGGCACGTAGTCGGCGTCGCCGTTTTGGGCGTATTCTTCCTGGATGCGGGCGATTTCACGCAGATCCAGGTGATCGAACAGGAAGAGAATGTCTTCGTTGTCGAGAAAATAGTTACCCACGGAATCACTCCTCGGGATTTCCTGCTTCGAGCCGCGTCGTGCAAGAAGCCTGGGGCTTCGACGTCGAGCAAGCTCGATAGCGTGGGACCTATTCGTGTTGTTCGGATTCGTCCTCGGTACGTTTTTGGGGGCCGTCGTCGGCACATACGGCCGCACGACGACTAACGTCGTTCCTTGAGGGCCTTGATCATCATCGGAATGACTTGCTTCAAGTCACCGACGATCCCGTAGTGGGCCACCGAGAAGATGGGGGCTTCGGGATCGGTGTTGATGGCGACGATCTTGGCCGATTCTTCCATCCCGGCCCGATGTTGAACGGCGCCCGAGATGCCGGCGGCGATGTACAACGCCGGTCGGACGGTCGTTCCCGTTTGGCCGATCTGGTGTTCTTTGCCGATGAATCCGCCGTCGACCGCGGCCCGGCTGGCACCGACGGCTCCGCCGATCGCTCCGGCCAACTCGTGGATCAGGCGGAAGTTTTCCTTGCTGCCGACGCCGCCGCCTCCGGCGACGATGACGCGGGCGCCCTTGAGGTTGACCTTCTTCGGCTCGATGTGCCGCTCGATCAGCTTGAGCGCCAGTTCGGTTTCGTCGATCTCGATCTTTTCGTCGATGATCTCGCCGTTGCGGTCGGGTTGCGGCGGCAACAGCGGCATGACGCCCTCGCGGACGGTCGCCATTTGCGGCCACCAATCGTAGTTGACGATCGTGGCGATGATGTTTCCGCCGAAGGCCGGGCGGATTTGCAGCAGCAGGTCCTTGTGCTCGGTCTTGGTCTTCGGATCGACGACGTCGCCGATTTGCAGGTCGGTGCAGTCGGCGGTCATTCCCGCCCGCACGGTCGAGGCGATACGCGGTGCCAAGTCGCGCCCCAAGGGCGTCGCCCCGTACATGACGATTTGGGGCTTGTACTTTTCGATCAACGTGGCGACGACGCGAGCGTAGGGAAGCGTCTGAAAGTGCCCTAGTCGCTCGTCCTCGACGACGTATACGCGATCCACACCGTGGCTGATGAGTGTTTTGGCAAGCGGTCGGACGTTGCTGCCCGGCAACACGGCACCGACCGGTACCTTGAGGCGGTCGGCCAACTCGCGAGCCTTACCGCACAACTCAAGCACGACGTCGTGCAGCGAGCCGTCTTCCTGTTCGGCGTAGACCCAAACTTCTCCCTGGCGATTCGGTTCGATCATGGTTTTGCTTCGTCACGCGGCCGTTGGTGGATTCGATTTCGTTTCTTGCCGAAAGGTCGTTCGAGCAGCGAATTACCCCAAGGTGTGCTCGACGACGAGTTCGTGAATGAGCTGCCGGACGCCTTCCTCGGTCGGCGGAATCTCGGTGTAGCCCGACTTGGTCAATACGATCGACTGGACGCGGAATACCTTGGTCGGCGAGCCGGCCAGGCCGCAACGCGACAGATCGGCGTTGATATCGTCCAGGCTCCATTGCTCCATCAGCAGGTTTTGCGCCTTCAACTCGGCGATCCGCCGTTCGACTTCGGCTTGCTGTTCTTCGGCCGAGGCGTCTTTCATCGTGCGGCGGACTTCCATCTCGATTTCGGCCGGCACGCGCGCCCGCTTGTACCGCATCATCTTCCGCGCGGCGGGGGGACGCGGCCGGTTCGCCGTGCCGATGACCGTCACCAAGGCGGGCAAACGAACGTCGACGATTTCCCAGCCGTTGCCGACGTTCCGGCGAATGCGGGCGGTGCGGTCCTGGATGTCGACCAGCTCTTCCAAGTAAGTGACCTGGGGCAAGCCGAGCTTTTCGGCGGTTTGCGGGCCGACTTGGGCCGTGTCGCCGTCGATCGCCTGACGACCGCACAAGACGATGTCGTAATCGCCGATCGTCTTGATCGCTTGGGCGATGATGTAACTGGTGGCCAACGTGTCGCTGGCGGCCGCGCGGCGGTCGGTCAACAAGATGGCGCGATCGGCCCCGCGATACAAGCAACTGCGGAGCACCTCGGCCGCCTTGGGCGGGCCCATGCTCAAGGCCGTCACCGTGCCGCCGAAACGGTCCCGAATTTCCAGGGCCGTTTCCAGGGCGTTGAGGTCTTCGGGATTGAAAATGGCAGGCAACGCGGCACGATTGACCGTCCCGTCTTCTTTCATGGCCTCGGCCGTGATGTTGGCCGTGTCGGGCACCTGCTTGACGCAAACGATACAGTTGTATGGCACGTTCCGTGACTCCCGTTCAGTTTGCGATTGAAAAACGGGCAAACTAGCAACTCTTGGAAGGCTGGTCAAGCCGATTGAGGGATCCGTATATCCACAAAACCGACTGAGAGACACCGACGGGCGCCGGTACACAGTCGCGCCATTGTATCGCCTCGGGGCGAATTTCGGAACATCACCCGAGGACGCTTTGCGCGTGCGCTTGCCGCCTGAAGGTGGTGTTCTGTACGGCTCAGAAGCGGTATTTTTCACCGTAATCGGCCTTCTCGCCCGGGAGGCACGCCGAGACGGGCCGTTCAGCGAAATGTCTTAGGACAAGCGTGAGACCGCGAAACCGCGTGCTCGTCCGCGTTGGGGGAAGGATGGCTGTGTCGGTGAAGCCTCGCGTCGGCTGAATCGGCGAGAGGCCGCGGGAACACGCCCGAAAAAGTCAGAGAAGCCCGGCGATCTTTTGGATCATCGTGATGATCGAGCTGCGTTGCAGGTTCAAGATTTGCAACGCAGCAACCCCGTTGTCGTACAGGTTTTGCGCCTTGGTCAGCAGGGTGGTTTCCTCGTCTTCGTCGTAGCCGTCGGTTTCTTCGATGGCCGATTCGAGCTTCGATTGGACGTCGGACAGCAAATTCGACGAGCTGGTGACGGCGGCATTGTAGAACCCGTCGACGTGGCCTTCGATCTTCGTCAAATCGGCGAGTGCCTCGTCGACGATCCGCAGCGCCCGCGAGGTGTTGCTTCCCAATCCCGAGTAAGCGCCGCCGCTGGCGATTTGGTCCAGCGTGCCGCTGATACCGCCGAGCTTCGTCGACAAGACGCTGGGAATCGACAGCGTGAAATTACGTGTCAGCGACGTCGAGAGGGCAAAGGGGATCGCTTCGCCCGAAACGGTGATCGGGTCGAATTCGCCGGTGAAGCCGGGTTGGAACTCGATTTCGAAATGGAAACCACCGGAATTCACGATGAAGCGGTTGCCGTCGATGGTCGTGTCGCCGGGGGTGCCGTCGCTACCCGACGCTTGGGCTGTCGCGTTCGACCCGTAGGCCGTGCCGGCGGTGTCGCCTTCAATGTCGAAGGTGCCCGAGAGCAATTGGAAAGTGACGAAGGCCGACGAGCCGGTATCGGTACTTTGGATCAAGAGCTGGTCGCCGTAGACCGACGCGGTCACGCCGGTGGTTCCGCTTTGCGCGCGGATCATTTGGGCCACTTGCGAGAGCGACTCGCCGCCGGAAAGCGTGAAGTCGTACGAGCCGTCGGCCCCGGTCAGCCGGAATTGGGCCGCGGCGGTAATGTAACCGGTCGATTCGGTGTGGGTAATTACCGCCTGCGAGGCTTCGGTGTAGTTTTCGACGGTGGTGAAGGTGCCGCTTTTGACCTCCAGCGAAATGGAGGCGTCGTCGCCGGTGTCGGTGCTTTGCAAGACCAGGTCGTTCGAATCGACCGAGGCGGTCACGCCCGTCACGGCTTTTTGGGCCTCGATGGCCGAAGCCACGGCGCTTAGCGTTTGACCGGCGGTGATCGTGATATCGGCGGAACCGAGCGCCCCGGTAATCCGGATGACCGCGTCGTTGGTGATGGTCGTACCCTTTTCGCGGTGACGCAATTCGGCGGGTTGATCGTCGGTGCCTTGGTCGGAATAGGTTCGTCCGTTGATGACGGCCTCGGCGTTCGTGCCGTAGGCGGTACCGTTGCCGTCGCCTCCGCTGACGGAGAACGAGCCGTCGGTGACCTTCACGTAGGCATTCGCCCCGTAGTCGATGCTGGTCAAGTACAGGGTCTTTCCGTCGCCCGAGACGCTCGCCTCGACGCCGGTCGTGTGCGATTGGGCGTTGATCGTGTCGGCGACTTGCGACAGCGTTTGGCCGGTGGTGACCGAGATGCTCGTCGAACCGCGCGTACCGCTGAGGGTGAAGGTGTCGTCGGCGGTGATCGAGCCGGTCGGTTCGCTGTGCGTCAGTTGGGCTTGCGTGGCGGCTTGGAGGACTTCGCCGTAGATGACCGGCGACGACGAGGTGACGCCGTCGGTTCCGTTGGCGGTTCCGTCGCCGTTTCCGCCGGTCACGGCGAACGTTCCGCTGAGGACGGAAACCCCCACGTAGGCCCCCGACCCGGTGCCGGTGCTGGAAAGCGTCAGCGTATTGTCGTCGACGGCGGCCTGAACGCCGGTCGAGGCGGTTCGGGCGTTGATTTTTTCGGCCAGGTCTTCAAGGGTGTCGTCGGTACTGACGGTGAGGATCGTCGAGCCGCGGACGCCGGTCAGCTTGATCGAGGCGTCGGCCGCGGCGTACCGGGAGCTTCCGGTGTAGGTGAGTTCGGCGGGCTGGGCTTTTTGGACGGTTCCGCCGCCACCGACCGTGTAGATTCGCAGGTCGGCCACTTGCGAGGTGTTGCGTCCCGAGTCGTAGAACGTGCCCGACCCGTCGAGCACGCGCCGACCGTCGACCTCGGTGGTCGCCAGGGCGTCGATTTGGGCGATCGCCTCGTTGATTTTCTCTTGCGAATCGGAGGAAGGCGATTCGAGTTCGCTTTGGATCGTCTCGAGTTGGGTGCGAATTTGCGAAAGAAGGCTCTGCGTTTGCGTGACCAGGCTGCTTGCGGCGGTCACGTTTTGCATCGTTGCGGTGACGACGTTCAAGTCGCTCTGAAAGCGGCTGAGCGTGAAGAAGACCGCCGGATCGTCGCTGGGACTGTTGATCTTCTTTTCGGTCGTCAAACGCAGCGTGTGCAGCGTAACCGCGGCATCGGCTTCGGCGAGCCGATTCAACAGCATGCGTTCGACGCCCGATAGGGTCGCTGCGATGCGGGCCATGGGTCGCCCTCGTCGTGTTTCGGTTTACGGTCGAAATGTCTGCCCGACAGGCGGACTTTCGACGCTCGTCGTTTTACTCGACGCTCGTCGTTTCAATGCAACGAAGGCGTTGCGGGAACCGGCGGTTGCCGATTCACGAAACGCCCCGTGAGTCGTGTTCGATTCGTTTTCGTGCGACGCCGTGCGCCGCGGTTCAACTTCGCCGGAAGAACTCCCACAGCGAGCGGATGCGTCGTTTGACGGCACGGTCTTCGCTGTGCGTCTTTTCGACGACGGCCATCAGGTACGACCGCAAGCTGGTGAGAACGTCTTCGGCCCGGCGGGTCAGGTCGGCACGCCGGCGGTCGCGGGTTTTCTTGGGCGTGATTTCGGCTTGCAGTCGGGTGCGGGCGGCGCCGGTGCCGTGCCGCTCTTCGGTGAAGTCGATCGTCACCGCAAACGTCACCGGTC
>CAYVVR010000133.1:0-8785 GCA_964454655.1 uncultured Planctomycetaceae bacterium
CTCGGTGTCTTTTGGCGTGTTGAGCGGCCGATCGTCGGGAATGCCCGCTTGGGGAGCGGCTTGGTAGGCGTGTGACGGCAATGCCTGCATTGCATGCAGTTCGCATCGTGGCTTGGCCCCTGCGTGTGGAGAGCGGTTCGTGGTATACTGATCGCTGGTCGCAGGAAATCGAACGAACACGGGGTGATGCGGCCGAAGGGGGGCGACGAGGGGAATCGACGATGAAATGTCCGAACTGTCAGGCCGACGATGATCGCGTCATCGACTCGCGTTCGGTCGAGGACGGCTACTCGATCCGGCGACGCCGCCAATGCAACTGTTGCAATCATCGCTTTACGACCTACGAGCGCGTCGAGCGGACGGTCGTCAAGGTGATCAAAAAAGACGGTAGTCGCGTTCCCTTCGATCGTGCCAAGCTCAAAGCCGGGCTCGAAAAGGCCTGCTGGAAACGCCCCGTCACCGACAACCAAATCGAGCGCATCATCCGCGCGATCGAGCAAGACTTGGCGGCCCGGCCCGAAACGGAGATTCCCTCGCGAACGATCGGCGAGTTGGCGATGGAGCATCTTCGCCGCGTCGACGAAGTGGCATTCGTCCGGTTCGCCAGCGTCTACCGGCAGTTCAAGGACGTGCGAGACTTCGTCGACGAAGTGAAGCCGATTCTCGACGAGAAGCGAGCCGATCCGTAACCCGTTTTTGCGAGGCCGGTGACGGCACGTCGCTTGGGTGCGGCTTACAACAGCCCGTAATCTTCCAGGCACTTGCGAAGCTTGGCCTCGCCCGCCTCGTCCAACGGGGTCATCGGCAACCGGAGCTCGCCGGTATCGCGGCCGAGCAGTTTCATCGCGCCCTTGACGGGAATCGGGTTCGTGGCCAGCGAGAGCAGCGATTTTCCCAAGGGGAAGAGTTTCTTGTGCCACTGTTGGGCCTCGGCGATGTCGCCTTGTTCCCAAGCTTGGAGCATGGCGATCATGTCTTTGGGGACGATGTTCCCCAGAACCGAGACGACGCCGCGTCCGCCGATCGATAGGATCGGCAACGTCAAGCTGTCGTCGCCGCTGAGGACGGTCAGATCGGTGGCGGCTACGATTTGCGAGGCCTGATCGAGCGAGCCGGTGGCCTCTTTGACCATCGCGATGTTCGGGAACTCGGCGAGCCGGATGATCGTTTCGGGTTCGATGTTCTTGCCCGTCCGACCGGGGATGTTGTACACGCAGATCGGGATGTCGACCGCCTGGGCCAGGGCTCGGTAGTGTTGATAGAAGCCCTCTTGGGTGGGTTTGTTGTAGTAGGGGGCGACCACCAGAGCCGCGTCGGCACCGACTTGCGCCGCCCAGCGGGTCAGCTCCAAGGCCTCTTCGGTGCTGTTCGATCCGGTTCCCGCCATCACCTTCGCGCGACCGGCGGCGGTTTTGATGACCGCCGAAATCACCTCGCGGTGTTCGGGGTGCGACAAAGTCGGCGACTCACCGGTGGTTCCGACCGGGCAGAGGCAGGTCGTGCCCGCCGCAATCTGGAACTCGACCTGTTCTTCCAGTCGGGCGTAATCGACCTTGCCATCCTTGAACGGCGTGATCAGGGCAACCGACAGACCGGCAAATTGTTCGGCTCTCGTGGTCATCGTGTATCGCCTTGCATCTTTCGGACATCGCTACCGATCGTCCGAATGCGATCGGTTTCGTCATGACTGGAAGTCGGCACCTCGGCGGCGCCGAGAAACGATATTCTGCGCCAAAACACGCGCCGATGGAATAACCGCCCGGTTCATCGTCGATCTGGGGAGGGGCGACTCTGTTAGCTGCGACGGTCCAATTGCATCCAATCGGGGATACGCCGCAGGTTCCCTTGGCGGTCGACGATCGCCATCACGACGTGACCTTGGTACAGTAGTTCGTCTCCGCGGTAAATCAGGTATTCGTGTTCGATCTTGGCCGCCGTCACCCGCTTGACGATCGTTTTTTGGCGGAGGACGTCGTCGTACCGGGCGGGCTTGAGGTAGCGGCACTCCGCCCTTACGACGACCACCAAAAGGCCTTCTTCTTCCATTTGCCGGTAGCTGCCCCCGGAGGCTCGCAGCAACTCGGTACGCCCCATTTCGAAGTATACGAAGACCCTGCTATGGTGCAGAAAGCCCATCGGGTCGCACTCGGGATAGCGAACGCGGATTTCGATTTCGTGTTCGGTCAACATGTCTTCGGTTGCCATTCGATTCGCAAAAAAGCGGCCAAGATCGACGTGTTCTCAAGGTTTCGTCTATCGTAACGGGCGGATCGGCTCCCACATAGGGTGGCCGCAACCGGGCGACGCGGTACCATGGAACGAAGACATTTCCGAAAATGCCGGCCGCGACGGCGGCGTTATCTATGGAAAAAGCACACGCTGTGACCGATCCGGTGAGCCCGATTCGACGCGATTCCGATGAGTCTGCGGTCGATGTTCGCCAGTTCGCCCCCATTCGCTTGGGGCGGGTGAAAATCGACTTTCCGTTTGCGCTGGCCGCGTTGAGCGGGTACAGCGATTGGCCGATGCGCGTGATGGCTCGGCGGTTCGGCGCAGGATTCACTTTTGCCGAGGTGATGCTCGATCGTTTCGTGTTGAGTGTCAGCCGCGGACGCAAGGCGACGCGTTATCTCCGCGTGTCGGATGAGGATCGGCCGGCGGCGGCCCAGTTGATGGGGAGCGAACCGGAGGAATTCGCGCAAGCCGCGGGAGTGTTGTTAGAGGCGGGCTTCGATTGGATCGATTTGAATTTTGGATGCCCCGTCCGAAAGGTGATCGGAAAGTGTCGCGGGGGATGGTACCTAGGCAATCCCCAAGCTGCTCTCGAGGTGATCGATCGCGTTCGCGAAGTGCTTCCGCCCGATGTCGCGCTGACGGTCAAAATGCGCCGCGGAGTGGACGATTCACCGGCGAGCCGAGAGGCCTTTTTCACTATTCTCGAGGGGGCCTTTGCACGCGGCGTGAATGCCGTGACCGTCCACGGGCGAACCGTCAAACAACGATACGACGGGCCGAGCGACTGGGGCTTCTTGCGGCAAGTGAAAGCGTGGGCGGGGACACGCCTGATCTTCGGTTCGGGCGACTTGTTTACGGCCGAAGCATGTTTTCGCATGATGCGCGAGACGGGAACCGATGCCGTCACCGTCGCTCGTGGGGCGATCGGGAACCCGTGGATCTTCTCTCGAATACGGGCCCTGGCCGAGAATCGACCGTTGCCGCCGTTGCCCACTGTGCGTGAGCAACGCGAGGTATTGGTCGAGCATTTGCGGCTGTCGTTGGAGACGTACGGTGAGAAGCTGGGATTGCGGACGATGCGCAACCACGCGATCAAATACGCGCGATTGCATCCGCAATATCTCGACGTTCGCAATGCCTTCGTACGCGTGAAGCGTTTGGACGATTGGCAGACCGTGTTGGAGCGGTTCTATCAGGACGATGCCCCTGGGCGCGATCCGGTACCCGACATGACGTGATGGGGAGCGACGGTCAGCGTCGGCGGCCCAGAATATCCCACGCGCGCACGATCGAAATACCGCGGGCGCGCATTTCGTCGAGAGCCGCCTCGACATCGCCGGGTTGAAGATCGACGCCACGCGAGGCATCGGCGATCACGAACGTCGACCAGCCGAGTTCGACGGCGTCGAGGGCGGTGAACTTGACGCAATAGTCGGTCGCCAAACCGCAGACGTAGAGTTCGTCGACCTTCTGCTCTCGCAAGAATGTGTCGAGGCCGGTGGCGCGACGCCGCCCGTTGTCGAAAAAGCCGCTGTAACTGTCGATATCGCGATCGATTCCCTTCTGGAATACCCGGACGACCGCCTGCGTACCGAGAGCGGGGTGAAATTCGGCTCCCTTGGTATGTTGTATGCAATGCGGCGGCCAAAGGATTTGGGGGAGCCCCCCGAGTTCGACGACGTCGCCGACTTTCTTGCCGGGGTGCTGCGTCACGAAACTGCCGTGGTCGGCCGGATGCCAATCTTGCGTGGCTACCACGAGGTCGAAACACGGCTGGAGTCGGTTGACCAAGGGGACGATTTGATCCCCTTCCGGGACGGGTAACGCACCACCAGGACAAAAATCGTTCTGAATGTCTACCAGAATGAGTGCACGCATGGTTTGCTTGTTGTGTCTCCGACGGCCGGTGCGGTCGGCGATCGTTTCGGGAGCGTGTTTGCCATGATGGCGGCGGCCGGTGGGAATGTCAATCAAGATTCGCTCGGTGTCGACGAAAGGATTTCTGGCTGAGAGTCCCCCCTTGCGAAGTAAACCAACGAAAGCTCGGCACAAAAGTATTATTGACCCGGACAGGCAAAATAGGTAAATTTCCGTGCAGGAAGTTTTTGCGCAACAAGAACTTGCGACACAAACTCGCCGGTTGGAACTCCATCCATCGAGGCGAGGGCGGTCGGGTTGCAGCCTTCAGAAGCCGTACGACGGAGCACGGCCTACTCGGCTGCGTGATGAGCCCTCGTCCTGCGGTCGGTTTTCGGCCGACGACGTCTCTCTTCTCCGGAAGACCCCTTAGGAAACCCACGATGAGTGTGCTGGAACAGATTCTTGACATCGGCGCCGAAGTTTTTGCCGTAGTCGGCCAAACGATCGAACGGTCGATTACCGCCGTGTTCGGTTCGGCGAATGCCCGATACATCAAGCGGTTGCAACCCAAGGTCCAGGCCATCAACGACTTGGAGCCGAAGTACCAACAGATGACCGACGCCGAGCTGCGCGAGCAGACGGCGAAGTTCCGCCAGCGGCTGGCAGCGGGCGAAACCCTCGACGATCTATTGATCGAGGCGTTTGCCGTCTGTCGCGAGGCGGGACGCCGCGTGTTGGGCATGCGGCACTACGACGTGCAGTTGATGGGGGGCATGGTTCTGCACAGCGGCAATATCGCCGAGATGGTCACCGGTGAAGGAAAAACGCTGGTGGCGACCCTTCCGGCGTACCTGAACGCGCTGGAGGGGAAGGGCGTCCATGTCGTGACGGTGAACGACTATCTTGCCCGCCGCGACATGGAGTGGATGGGGCCGCTGTACATGTTTTTGGGGCTTACCGTCGGCGCCATCCAGCACGACATGAAGGCCGCCGAGCGGCAAAAGGCCTACTCGTGCGATATTACCTACGGAACGAACAACGAGTTCGGTTTCGACTACCTGCGCGACAACATGCGCCCGGCGGCCAAGGGCGATCCGCGGTTTCCCGTCGAGTACCAACAGGTTCAAGGGCCGCTGCATTACGCGATCATCGACGAAGTCGACAACATCTTGATCGACGAGGCCCGAACGCCGTTGATCATTTCGGGGCCCGCCCACGACGACGTCAGCCGGTATCGGCGCGCCGACCAAATCGCACGGCAGTTGGTCCGTGACGTTCATTTCGAGGTCAACGAAAAAGATCGCACGTGCCATTTGACCGACGAGGGAATCCGCAAGGCCGAGCAACTCGCCGGTGTCGAGAGTTTTTACACGGTCGGCAACATGGAGTGGCCGCACCTGATCGACAACGCCCTGAAGGCGCACCACCTGTACAAGCGCGACGTGAATTACGTCGTCGAGAACGGCGAAGTCGTCATCGTCGACGAATTCACCGGCCGCTTGATGAAAGGGCGTCAATGGTCCGACGGGCTGCATCAGGCGGTGGAGGCGAAAGAAGGCGTTCGCATCAAGGAAGAGAACCAGACGCTCGCCACGATCACGATCCAGAACTACTTCAAACTGTACGACAAGATTTGCGGCATGACCGGTACGGCCATGACCGAGGCCAACGAGTTCTGGAAAATCTACCAATTGGACGTGATCGCCATCCCGACGAACCGCCCCTTGCAGCGGATCAATTATCCTGATTCGATCTATCGCACCGAGCGGGAAAAGTACAAGGCGATCCTCGACGAGATCGAACGGATTCACAAGTGGGACACGATCTTCTACTCGCGTCACGAAGACGAATACGACATCGGCGACATCAAAGAAGAGACCGATGACCGCGTGATTTTCATTCCCAAGGGAAGCAAGGAACGCGTCATCATTCCCAAGGACAAGATTTATCGCATCGAGCGACGGGGTCGTCCGATCTTGGTGGGGACGGTTTCCGTCGAGAAGAGCGAATATCTTTCCGAGATGTTGAGTCGGCGCGGGATCAAGCACCAGGTGCTCAATGCGAAGCACCACGCCCGCGAGGCCGAAATCGTCGCTCAGGCGGGGCGAAAGGGGGCGGTCACCATCGCCACGAACATGGCCGGCCGTGGTACCGACATCATCTTGGGCGGTAACCCCGAGGCCATGGCTTGGGCCATCCTCCAGAACAAGTATCCCACGCGGCTCGACGTGCCCCAAGATGAATGGGACGCGTTGGTCAACGAAATCGAAAAGAAAGAGCAAACCAAGGCCGAGGGCCGCGAAGTCGCCGCCTTGGGCGGGCTACACGTCATCGGCACCGAACGCCACGAGGCCCGGCGTATCGACAACCAGTTGCGAGGCCGTTGCGGCCGCCAAGGCGACCCGGGAAGCAGCCGATTCTTCGTATCGCTTGAAGACGACCTAATGCGCATCTTCGGCGGCGATTGGGTCAAGAACTGGCTGACTCGCCTCGGGATGGAAGAAGGCCAGGCGATCGTCAGCCGAATGGTCACTCGCCGCATCGAAGGCGCCCAAAAGAAGGTCGAAGAACGGAACTTCGAGATTCGTAAGAACCTGCTCGAATACGACGAGGTGATGGACGAACAGCGGAAGCGGGTCTACGGCTTCCGGCAAGAGATTCTCGAAGGTACCGACACGCGCGCCCGCATCATCGAGATGATCGATCGTCAGATCGACGTGTATCTCGATCGGTTCCTCGACCGCAATTACGGCATCGAGACGTTCGCCGAATGGATCGGGCAAAAGCTGTCGTTCTCGTTCGAGCCGAAGGAATTTCGCGGCATGGACTTCGAAACGGCGACGGCACACGCGGTCGACCAGGCCGAACGTCGCGTCGAAACCGAGGTTTTCGATCTTCTCGAAGAAAACTTGCCGGAAGAAGCCGATCCCAGCGAATGGAACTGGGGGGCTTTGATTCAAACGTTGGCAACGCGCTGGGATGTCGGCGTTCGCGATCGAGAGCTGAAGAAGATTCCCCGCGACGAGCTCAACGAGTATCTCATCGAGAAAGTTCAAGAGGCGATTGGGAAGATCGACCTTTCCGACGGGAAACGCTTGCTCGATCCGAATTTTGGAAGACTGTCGGCCATCGCCTGGATTCACCGGAAATTCGGCGTGGTAGTCGACTTGAAAGAGTTCGAGGGCAAGGAACCGGCCGAAATCCGTGAGTTCGTGAAGCGGCTGGCACGCGACACCTATCGGCAAAAAGAGATCGAATTCCCCGTGCGGGCAGGGTTCACGCATTTTTCCGCCCGCGACGCCGCGGGACATCGTCGCTACGACCGCGAAGGAATCGCCCAGTGGGCGAACAGCCGTTTCGGGGTCGAATTGACCGCCGACGACCTCAAGACCAAGCCCGGCCAAGAGATCTGGGATATGTTGGTCGAGGCCAGTCGTCGTTCGCTCGAAGAAGGGGAAAAGGAGCGGGAAGCCAACCTCGCGCTGCTCGATGAACTGTTCGACGACGATGCCGACGATTCGCCGCTTGTCGGGCAGGTTGCGAAAGAACGGTTCGTGCAGCGATTGGAGGCTTTGGACGCTTCGATCGAACCGGAACGGTTGGAGAAATTGACACGATCGCAGGCCGAACGCTTGCTGCGCGACGCCGTGAACGACAAGTATTTTCCCGAGGTCCGCAAGATGGAACGGTACGTCCTCTTGCAGATTCTCGATTCGGCCTGGAAGGAACACTTGTTGGTCATGGACCACCTGCGCAGTTCGGTTTCGCTTCGAGGCTACGCCCAAGTCGATCCCAAGGTCGAGTACAAGCGGGAAGGGATGCGGATCTTCAATCAGATGTGGGATTCGATCGGCGAGCGAACGACCGACATCGTTTTCCGCATCGAACACTTGGACGATCGATTCGTCGGATCGATGTGGACGCAGGCCCGCGAAATCAAGGAAGAGTCGACTCCCGGTTCGGCCATCGCCGCGCAACAGCAAGCGGCCATCGAAGGTTCGCAGAGCCAAGAGAAGGCCAAGCCGTACCGCAAGCGTGAGCCGCGGGTAGGACGAAACGACCCTTGTCCTTGCGGAAGCGGGAAGAAATACAAGAACTGTTGTATGAAAAAACGCGGCGTGGCGTGACCTCGACGCCGGCCGCGCAACGGGGAAAGGATTCCCGATGGCGACCTTGCTCGACGTTGTCTACCTCGCTTTGATTGCGGTCTTGTCGCCGTACTTGGCGTGGTCCGCCTGGCGCAAGGGAAAATATCGCGAGGGATACGCCGAGAAGTTGTTCGGGTTCGTGCCGCGCCGCGACGGCGATCGACCCTGCGTGTGGTTCCACGCGGTGAGCGTGGGAGAAGTCAACTTGTTGCCGGGCCTGGTCGCCCGCTGGCGCGAACGGCATCCCGACTGGGAGGTGGTCGTTTCGACGACGACGAAAACGGGGATGGAACTCGCCCGTCGTCGGTTTTCCGATTGCACGGTATTCTATTGCCCGCTCGACTTTTCGTGGGCCGTGCGACGCGCCCTCCGCCGCATTCGCCCTCGCTTACTCGTGCTGGCCGAGCTGGAAATCTGGCCGAACTTGATTCGTACGGCCAAACGGCACGGCGTGCGTGTGGCCGTGGTCAACGGGCGGTTGGGCGAGAAGAGCTTCCGCGGCTACAGTCGCCTTCGTTTCTTTCTGCGGCACGTCTTCGGGG
>CAYVVR010000134.1:0-4975 GCA_964454655.1 uncultured Planctomycetaceae bacterium
AATCGCCACGATCAGCCCTTCGACCGTCGTCACCAGCGCCAGGTAGATGCCTTGGGCCAGGTCGGCCGCCCGGGCGGCGCCTTGCGTCTCGGCCACGTGCCGGAAGGCCAAGATCATCCCGATCACCGTACCCAACAGGCCGAGCATCGGGGCGATGTTTCCGATCACCGAGAGATACTCGACCTTGCGCAGCAAGCGGGCGGATTGCTCGGCCAGGGCTTCTTCCATCGCCTTTTCGACTTCGGGCCATCCGCCTTCCAGTTCGATCAGGCCGGCGGCCAGCACGTGCCCGAGCACGCTCGGATTGCCGCGGCAGCTCGCCAGGGCGTCTTGCCATCGTTTGGCGGTCAGAAGGCGATGGACCTCGTCGGCCAATCCCGGCGGCATCAGCACCTTCGCGCGAAGCGTCAAGGCGTGTTCGACGGCCAGGGCGACCACGGCAATCGACAGCAGCATGATCACCAAGCCGACGATTCCGCCTGCCTTGAGGATTTCCCACAACCCGCTGGGGGCGCCGTCGGTCGATTCGGCCTCGGCGGTTTGACCCGGCGGCGCGGTCGGCGACTGGGCGGCGGGGGCGGTCGGTGCGGGCGACGGCAACGCGCTCGTTGCGTCGGTGCCTTCCGGCGGTAACGTCGATTCGGTCGGTGCACCGGGCACCTCCGGCGGAAACGGCGGTGCTTGAGCGTTTGCCGGAAGGGCGATCAGCAATCCCAGCAGCACGCACGCGGGCGCCGGCGGCCATCGTCGCGTGCCTTTCGGCTTTCGGATCCGGTCCATGGGGCGATTCGATTCCTTTCGCGTTCGAAGTCGGTATGTTCAACGAAGCGGTTTCGGCGGCCGCGGTTTACGGTGCTGCGCGAGCCGCTTCGCCCTCGGGCGTGTCGGCGAAGCGTTGCGTCAATTCGTATCGCAGTCGTTCGGCCGATTCACGGTCCGAGAGCTTTTCGCGGCAGCGGACGGCCTCGGCCAGCGCCCGCGCCGCCAGGCGATATTGATCGTCGTGCAAAATCACCACGCGCATGAAGCAGGCGGTGGCGTCTTCCCATCGTTGTCGTTGTGCCCAGGCGGTTCCCAGCAGATAGTACCCGCCGCCTCGCACGTTTCGCGGCATGTCGCGAAGCAGTCGTTCGCGGCTGCGCAGGATGTCTTCCGAGGCTGCCAGGATATCGCGTCGATCGAGTTGAACCAAGGCCGCCTGCGCGATCGGTTTCGGGGCGGTGGTGGTCAGGGCTTGCAACGTCGAGCGGGCCTCAACCGCGTGCGGGCCTGCCGCCAGATGCGCCGCGCCCAGCAACCGTGCCGCCGGATGCGGAGATCGCATCCAACCGAGCGCCGCTTGCTGCAAGCTCGGATCGGGCGAGGCGGGCAACCACGGCAACGGGCACACGTCGAAATACGGCGTGTTCGGATCGGCGGCCAAGAGGACGTCGACGAATTCGCGTCCCGCCGGTTCGGCTTGGCCTAGGTTGTCCAAGCAGCGCACGAGCCGGGCGGTCAGCCGCAAGCGTACCCATCCGCGCGTTTCGGCATTGCGGGCGGCCTGATACAACGGTACGGCCTCGGCCCACTGATGCGCGGCGAAGCGGCGTTCGGCCTCTTCGGCCTGAGGCGAAAGCGGCGTGCGGATGTCGATCACCCGCGCGGCCGGAAACGTTCGCGCCACGCCGGTGTGATCTTCGATCTTCAGCCCGTCGCCGCGATAGTCGAGAACGGTTCCGCGGACGGTCATCGTGCCGCCGCCGTCGGTCGCCAACACGACCACGTCTTCCGCCTGTGCCGTCGGTACCGCGCAGTGAGCGAACGCCAGCATCGCTAGTGCAAGCAACGGCGCGACGAACACGCCGCGGCCCGAAACGCGGCGCATTTTTGCGAAGGCGGTCGTGTGCGAAATCCGTTTCGTGCTTACCACGGCGGCAACTTGGTCCTTTTTTCTTATGTGCGTCGTATTGAGCGGGCGATCGTTTCGGCAAGCGTCGGGGGTCAGTTTCTTCCGGTGTTCAAGCGGGTGATGTCGATGTACACGTATTGTCCGCGGTTTTGCCGTGCCAGTCGCATGAGGAAGTTTTCGCCGGCCGGCTTGGGGCCTAGGCCGAACTCGATCGTGTGGATGATCGTTCCCCCCGCCCAAGCGTGGATGCGGTCGAGTTGATCGGCGGTCAACCGCGGTTCGTCGGCGTCGGTGAGAAAGAAGACGACATCCGGCCGCAATCGCAGGGCCATCTTCAGCGCGGCTTCGTGTCGGGTTCCGCCGTCGGCGGTGATCGAGGCGACGAACTGTTCGGCACGACGCTTGTTCGTTTCGTCGGCGAAGGGTAGTCGCGTTCCGCCCGCCGGATTGAACACCGTGGGCGACTCGTTGTAGAAGATGATTTCAAACTGCTGCGTGCGGTCGAGGCTGCGGATGCTGGCGAGCAATTCACGCTTGGCATAGGCCAAGGCGTTGCGTCCCACGCCGCCCATGCTGCCGGATCGGTCGAAGACGTACACGAACTTGTTGCCTTCGGTTTGGATGCCGAACAACGAGGCTTGTCCTCCGCCGCCGACGCGAGCGCCGAAGCCGGTTCCTTCGGTCGCGCCCGAGGCCCCGCCGGGTGCCGCGCCCGTATCGTTCGCCGCACCGATCAGCGGTAGATCGGAAGGCAACGCGCCGCTGGGATCGACCGGCGGCGTGTCGCTGAAAATCTCGTCGAGGGAACCGCCGGGGCTCGCACTCGAGGCCGACGCTTCGGCACTGCCGGTTTGTTCGCTGACGAAGTACTCCTTCGGTCCCTCTTGGTATTTCAGGGCGATGCCGACCTCGGCCGTCCGCTCTGAACTGAATCCCGTTCCCGTCGAGCCGCGCAGCATCCACGCGAGCACGCACAAAACCAGCGCATGGACGACCAGCGACACCAGCCAGGCGGGCAGTGTCGAGAAACGTCCCAAAGCGGCGTCGTCGTTTGCCGGAAGATCTGCCTGGGGCGATGCCATGCGTGATCGGAGGGGGTACGGTACGGATGATTCGCCGGTGCCAAGATACGGGCGGTGGACCCGGCATCGGCACCAAACTGCACAAATGACAAGGAGTTACGTCTTAGGGGATTGTACGTCGGCCTGCGCCGAGCCGTCAATTGCGATCTCCGCCGCCGCGGGGACGACGCAACCGTTTGGCAGACGGCGAGTTCCGTCCGACCGGGACGAACCGCATCCCCCTGGACGATCCCGTCTTGTCGGGGAACAATGAGGCAAACATCGGCATTCCCTGTCGGCGCCCTCTGTTGGGTGAAATGTGCCCCCTTGATCGGCTGTGGAGGAAACAGCGACGTGCAGGTCATTCACTATCCGCATCCCACGTTGCGGCACAAATCGAAACCGCTCCGGCGGGTGGATCGCGAGCTGCGCCACATGATCGCCGAAATGTTCGAGCTGATGTACGCCCACGACGGGATCGGATTGGCGGCCAACCAGGTCGATCTGCCGTACCGGTTGTTCGTGTTGAACCTGACGGCCGATCCGAACGAAAAGGGCGAAGAGCTGGTGTTCATCAACCCGGTGATTCCGCGCCGATTCGGCGGGCAGGCCACCGCCGAAGAAGGGTGCCTGAGTTTTCCGGGAATTTATGCCCCGGTTTCTCGTCCGGCCGAAATCGTCGTCACCGGTTTCGATCTTTCCGGAAACGAAATCAAGCTGGCTTGCAAGGGGCTATTGGCACGGGCGGTTCAACACGAATTCGACCATCTCGACGGAACCGTCTTCATCGACCGCGTTGCCGACGACGAGCGACTCAAGATCGCCGACGGCATTGCCGCGTTGGAGCAGCAATTTGCCGAAGGTCGCAAGGCCGGGACGATTCCCGACGACGACGCCATCGCCGCGCGATGGGCCGAACTCGAAGCCGCCCGCACGTAAGCGTTGCGGCACGTCGGCGGCCGAACGCCGACGTCACTGGTTCCAGGCTTCGCCGGTCAAGTAAGGACGCAACTTCTCGCTCCACAAGCGGTAGCCTTCGTCGCTGCAATGCAGACCGTCGGCGACGAACAGTTCTTTGCGCGGCTTGCCGTCGGGGCCCAGCATGATCGATTCGATGTCGAGGTACGCGATGTCGACGGTCGGATCGATCTCGGCGTAGCGGGCGATCAGTCGATTCGCGCGTTTGACTTCGTCGATCAGGTGATACCGGGCGATGCTCGGCTTGATCGC
Organism: uncultured Planctomycetaceae bacterium; assembly: GCA_964454655.1. Classification (GTDB taxonomy): domain Bacteria; phylum Planctomycetota; class Planctomycetia; order Pirellulales; family Thermoguttaceae; genus CAYVVR01. The sequence goes on from CAYVVR010000134.1 coordinate 4,183, forward strand.
CACGAACACGATTTTCGCACCCGGCATGCGGAAGCGGGCCAAGCGCACGAACCGCGAGAAGCGGGCGAGAACCTCTTCGGCCGATACGCCCGCGGCAAGGTCGTTGTCGCCCGCGTAAAACACGATCATCCGCGGACGCAACGGCACCAAGATCCGCTCGGCGTAATAGGTCACCTCGTGGATTTGCGAACCGCCGAAACCGCAGTTCACCACGTCGAGATCGGGAAACCACTTGTCGAGATCCCAGCGGACGATGCTCGAGCTGCCCGCAAAGACGATCGCGTCTTTCGGGGCCCGCGCGTTGCGTTCGACGATCTTGGCGATGGTCGATTCCCAGCGGGTGATGGGCTTGGCTGCATCGGTCGGTTCTTCGAGAACGACATCTTCGATCAACTTGCGTTCGACCAAAAGCGCGTTGCGGCGCATCCCCATCACGCCGAAATACTCGGTATGAAAGCCGGGTACCAAGGTGCGCACCTTTTCGGGATCGGCGAAGCGGATCCGGCCGTCCGCGGTGTTTTCGACGGCGGTTGCTTCGAACGTCGTATCGACGAGGTTGTTTTTGACGACGAAGTACGGTTCGGCCTTCTTCTCGAACTCGCTCCACCGGCCGCCGATCGCGATGTTGCGCGCGATGACGTTTCCCTTCGGGGCGCCCGGTTCGTCGTTGAGAATGTTCGCCAGGTTGCCGTACCGGCTCGTCCAGGCGATCGACTCGACGGGCACGGCCTTTAGACGATTCGGCATCGTGTCGTCGAGATGAAAGGCGGCCCAACCGAGCGCCCTGGCGTCG
>CAYVVR010000134.1:4985-8782 GCA_964454655.1 uncultured Planctomycetaceae bacterium
GGCAGAACATGTCGTCGAGGTACACGCCCACGCAGCCGCGGTCTTCAAAGCCGTTGATGTCGTGGAAGTAGTTCGCGACGACGATCGTTCCTCGTTGGGTCCAATCGCGGCCCGAGTAGACGGCACCGGCGTCGTTCGATTCCTGGCACACGTGATCGATTTCGTTGCCGACGAAGGTGTGTTCGTTGCCTCCGAAGCCGATCGCCTGGTGCGGTGCATGGTGGATGTGGTTGAACGCGACCAGTATGCCGACGCCTCCCGCCGCCACCCCGGGTTTGTACATCGGATGGATCCGCCCGTAGTCGTGGATGTCGTTGCCGATCGCCGCGTGCGAGCCGGGCGTGAGCGTCTTGCGGTCGCCGCCGGAAAGTCGCACACCGCCGTCGCCCAGCAAGTACAAATCGCTGTCGAACACGCCGCATAGTTCGCCCTCGTTAACCTGAACTCCCCAGCTACCCGCGTTTCGCACGACACAATCGTCGAGGAACGTATGCCGACAGTTGCGGATACTCACGGCCGTCGCGCGGCAGTGCTCGAAGACCAACCCCCTTACGGCCACGTGCTCGGCGTCGTGGATCGAAACGAGCGAATCCAACACCGAGACGACGGGGCGGCCTTTGGCCGGATCGTCTTGGTACGCTTCCGGCGGATAGAAGTACAACTCACCGGTTTCGCGATCCAAGTACCATTCGCCGGGCCGATCCAATTCGCAGAGCAAGTTGTACGCGTAGTACCATTGCCCCTTGCGATAGCCGTAGTGATGATACGGCGGCGCCACTTCGATGATGTGCTTGTCGGTGTCGATGCGCGCGATCGGATGATGGTCGGACGACCAGTCGTGGAACCAGTAGCCGTGCACCCAGGGATCTTTTTCTTGGGTCCATCGGGCGGGTCGGTCGCCTTCGTAAATGAATTTGCCCACGCGGTCGCCTTTGCGTCCCCGGACGTCGAACGGCTGCTCGCCGACGACATCGACGATCTTCACGAACCCTTCGTTGGGCCAGCGGGCGAGCGTTTGCGGACGATCGTCGAAGAAGAATTCGACGCCTCCGCCGCTGGGTTTACCGAAGTCGGTCAAGCCCAGCTTCGCCAGATCGGCACGCCACACCTTGCCGCGGGCTTCTTCGGGCAACCGGGCGAGAGTCGCCTCGTCGGTCACGCGTTGCCAGCCGGTCACGGCCGTTCCGCCGCTCACGTGTGCCTTGCGCGATGCGGCCGCTACGATTTCCAATCGCCAGGGCGACCCGGGCTTCGGGAAGTCGATGTCGATCGCGCCGCTCGGGCGATGCGTGCCCTCGGCCAATTCGATGCGGACGGTGCCGCCTTGGTCGTCCTCGGCGACGAGGCGTTTCGCCTGCGCGACCGCCTCGGCGAAGGCTTCGGGACGATCCGGCTGTACCGTGAGGACGACATCGTTCGCTTGAACCGCCGAAAACGCGACCGCCGAAACGACAATCGCAACCACGCCGAAACGTCGCAGACAACCCATGGTTTTCCGACTCCTGTGTGAACGAACCGGCCTCGCGCTCGGCGCGACCGTTCCTGTCGAGGGGATGAAAGAAACGGTAGGAAAGACAGGCGGGCATCGGCGACGCGCGCCGCCGAAAAGGCACACGTTTCCCGTCCCGTGCGGCAATCTATTCAAAACCGACCGCCCGGCCGTGTCAAACCGAAGAGCCCCACCCCGACGTTTCGCGCAGATGGATCATCCTGCGGCCGCATGTTGCGAGTGTGCCGTTCGACGCAAGGCGGAGTGTGTTCCCCGATCAACGCGGCCCGCCGCCGATCGGCGTGCACATGCTATTCGGCGCGACGCCGAACGTTCGAAAGCGCAGTCGAAACGGCGGCCTTTCGGTGAGAATCGTGCGTACCCGCTTCAGCAAGGCGTCGTAGCTTGCCGAGTAGACCGCATTCGTTGGCGATTTGGATCGCCAACCCCGGCCGCGCGTTGACTTCGAGAATCAAGGGACCGCCGTTTCGGTCGAGAACGCAATCGATGCCCAGGTATCCCAGATCGACGGCCGCTGCCAGCCGCAACGCGGCTTCGACTAAGGACTCCCAATGGGGAACCTGTCGCCCGGCGAGGACGTGGCCCGTGTCGGGATGCCGCTCGACGATGCGATCTTGATAGACGCCGCGGCGCGTGGTTCCGGTTTCGATATCGATGCCCACGCCGACGGCACCTTGGTGAAGGTTCGCTTTTCCGTCGGAAGCGGCCGTGGGCAGCCGTAGCATCGCCATGACCAGTTCGCCCTGAAACATCAGCACTCGAATGTCGGGCGTACCGCGCAAACTGACGTCCGAAAAGGCGTCGTGGGGGCGAATGCATTCTTCGATGATCGCGCGGTCGGGCAATCCGTTCAACGAAAACATGCCCGCCAATACCGCCGAAATGTGGTATCGCAATCGCGACGGAGAAACCGTCGTTCCCCGCGGCGTCACGAACGACGTTCGCCGATTCTCGGCGATCACCAGCACGCCTTTTCCGCCGGAGCCGCGGGCGGGCTTCACGACGAACGATCCGCGGTCTTCGATCAGTTCATCCAGATGGACCAAATCACCTTGTCGGGAGACGACCGCGTATGTTTCGGGGATGGGAAGCGCGAGCCGTTCGCAAAGTCGTTTCGTCTCGAGCTTGTCGTCGACAAGGCGATAGCTCGTTCTCGGATTGAACGGGAAGATGAAGTCGAGGCTCCGGCGATTGAGCCCCAGGACACCGCGCTCGCGAAGTCGGCGAGGCATGGCCATCCAGTCGCGTAGTTGCCGGAACCAACCCATGTTCGCACCTGTTTGCGGCTCGACGAATTGGAAAACGTAAACGGCGCAGTCGACGGTGATCAGCGTGCCAACTGGCGAAACCGCCACAATTCGGCAAGGCGATAGCCGGTGTACCGTCCCAAAATCAGCAAGCAGGCCATCGTCAAAATGTGAATTTCAGGAAAGGCGACCAACAGCCGCCCCACCGATTCCCAACGAAGCAATCCGTAGCACACGGCGGCGACGATGAGTGTTCCGCCGAGGTGACGCACGGCGGTGCGGACATCTTCCTCTTGGCTGGTGAGGAAGAAACGCTCGACGATCATGGTGAGGATGACCATCGGCAGCAAGACGGCCTCGGTGGTCGGGGTGAACTCGAAATAGTCGAACACAGACACGCCGAACACGACGATCCAGACGACCAAGGTCAAAATGAGACTCAGTCGCGGCATCACCAGCAGTTGCAAGCCTTCGACCAGGCTGCGGGCGGTCAAGCCCAGAAGCAGTACCGCCCCCAATACGACCAATCCCATCCGCCAATCCGAAAAAACGAAACTCAACGCCAGCAGTACCGGCGCGAACCGCCCCGAAGTTTCCAGGCCGACGACGTTTCGAAACAAGCAGGTGACGACCGCCCCGAAGGGAATCAACAACAGCACACCCAGGGTTTCTTGCACCGGTAACGGCAGACGCGTCAAATCGAGAATCGCCCAACCGCTTTTCCCCGAAGCATATTCCGGCGGCGGTGGTTGTCGGCGAAGAAAGAAGCGGGAATGCGTTTCGCCTTCCCCGGCGACATGCGTCGGCCACGCGCGGTTCCACGCGACGGGCAGATGATCCGACCATCGCTGTTCGCCGCCCAGCGCGGGATCGTCCGGTCGCCAACGATCACCCGTATACGTTTCGCACCACACGTGCGGCCGGATTTGCCCCTCGTCGTTCAACAAGAAGCCGCAGACCAACCGAGCGGGAACGCCCGCCTGACGACTCAAGGCGACCATCGTCCTCGCGAGCCCCAACGCGTTGCCGCGACCGTCTTG
>CAYVVR010000135.1:0-2352 GCA_964454655.1 uncultured Planctomycetaceae bacterium
CCTGAAAGATTGCGGGCGTGGACGGCCTCGGTCACCAGCGTACTGGGGATTCCCATCTCGAGCGCGTGTTGGCTCATCCATTGCCCTGTGCCCTTGGCACCGGCCACGTCGAGAATCATGTCGACCAGATCGTTGCCGGTTTCGGCGTCCTTGACACTGAAGATGTCGCGGGTGATTTCGATGAGATAGCTGTTCAGCTCGCCTTTGTACCATTCGGCGAACACGTCATATAGTTCGGCGTTCGACAGGCCGACGATGTGTTTCAGGATCCAGTAGGCTTCGCAGATCAACTGCATGTCGCCGTATTCGATGCCGTTGTGGACCATTTTCACATAATGGCCCGCACCGTCGGAACCGACCCATTCGCAGCAGGGGATATCGTTGTTCGGGCCGACCTTTGCCGAAATGGCCTGAAAGATCGGTTTGACCAAGGGCCACGCGGCCTGGCTGCCGCCCGGCATGATACTGGGACCGTGACGGGCGCCCTCTTCGCCCCCCGAGACGCCCGTGCCGATGAACAGAAGCCCTTTCTCTTCGATTTCCTTCGTGCGGCGGATCGTGTCCGAGAAGTGCGAATTTCCACCGTCGATGACGACGTCTCCCGGCGACAAAAGGGGAACCAGGTCGGCGATGACGGCATCGACCGGTTTGCCCGCCTTGACCATCAACATCACTTTGCGCGGTGTCGACAACGAATCGACGACCTCTTGCAGGCTGTAGCAGGCGACCAGCGACTTGTCTTTCCCTTCGCCTTCGACGAGGTCTTTCGTCTTGCTGGCGGTCCGGTTGTACACGGCCACTTTGAAGCCGTGGTCGGCCATGTTCAGGGCCAAGTTGCGCCCCATAACTTCCATGCCAATGACGGCAATGTCACATTTTTCCGACATGATGTATGCTCCTACGGTACTGATTTACGGGGGACGAGGAACGATCGCAAATGCGGACGTGGGAAATTACGCTTCTTCGACCCACGGCGGATCGGCGGGTAAGTACTTGTCGAAGTCGTCGAGCAATTCTTGCTGATAGGCTTCGTCGAACGTCCCGCCGAGGAACCGCTCGATACCTTCTTCGTAAAATCGTTTCCAACTTTCTTCTTCGTGGCCGGGATTGATCGGGAAGAACAATGCCCCGTTCGCCTTGGCCGCCCGGTAATCGCCGGGCGCGTCACCCAGCATGAGGACGTGCCCCGGCGCGTAATTCTTCGCCAACGACAGGTGCTCTTTCTTGGTACCGCTTTCTTGGCCGAAGATTCGCCGAACGTACTTGTCGATGCCGTGTTCTTGCCACTCGCGGGTGAGGGCTTCTTCGGGGGTCGCCGACACGACGACGACATCACATTGTTGCGAGAGTTTCTCGAGTGATTCACGCACGTACGGAAACGGCGGCACACCCTCGACCATGTCGGCTACCGTGTCGTTGACGGCTTTCGACCACTCCAGCGCGTGGGCCAGTTCGGGATCGCCGCTTTCGTCGACCGCCTTTTGCAAGGCCGGGTTGCCCAGTTTTGTCTCTTTGGCCATCCAGTCTTTGACCGCCTGCGGAATGCGGATCGGAATCCCGCGAGCCTTCACTTCAGGACGCCGCGACAGCCGCTCGAGTGTTTCGATCAAAGCCGGAAATCGATTCACACCCCGAGACTTCGAGTACAGGTTGACGAACTCGGCGCACTGCCGGGCATATTTGCTTACGCCTTGAAGCTTGTAGTACTTGATGATGTTGGGGATGAAGCATTCCTTGTGCTTCAACTCCATCGTGTCGAAGGCGCATCCGTCGGAGTCGATACCGACTAGAAAATCGTGTTGCTTTTCGAGTTCGATCATGGTTCTTCGCGGAAGCTAAAGGGAACAGTGGCTTTCAGGAATGGTGAAAAACGCTAACGCCGATTCGGTTCCTCGCATCAGTCGGCCTTGGGACGATCGGCTTGCGGGACGTATTCGGGCAGTTTCTTTTCGGCGAACAACGGCTCGAAGCGAGTGAGGCGGTGTCGCCCGTCGATCACCGGCAGCGAAATCATCTCGTTTCCGATCAAAGGCCGCGCGTAGCGGATGAAATCGTCGGTCACGTCGTAGCCGTTCGGTGCGATCCAGGCGTCGGGGAAGGTTCGTTCACTGTTGGCGACCTCGGGCAGAGGAACCTTGTCGTATCGGACGTTGTACACGGGGCCCGGCTCGCGCAAGATGGTCGCCATGTAGCCCGATTCACCTGCCGCAGCCAGCACGGCAGCTTTTTGTCCCACCCGATAGGCTTCGTCCAGATCGACCGGCGAGGCGTACGCCATGCTGTGACGTTGATCGGTGCCGGGAACGTTTCCTCGCGCAGCCCCCTTGGTGGCCAAGCCGACCTGGTTGAGGT
>CAYVVR010000135.1:2362-8084 GCA_964454655.1 uncultured Planctomycetaceae bacterium
ATCTTGCTCGATCCGAAGGCGACATGATTGAATGCATCGCGCACCTCGCCCAGATCGCCGACTTTGAAGCCTTCGCTGATGACGACGATGCAACGGCCCGACTTCCGAAGCTGATCGTTGACGTTGTCGGCCAATTGTTCCAGCGGGCAGGAACGCTCGGCCAAGTAGATTTGGAGCGGCATCTCACGGTTCGGGTCGGCCAGTCGGGCGGCTGCGGGAATGAAACCGATGCGCCGCCCCATCGCTTGGATGACCAAGACCGGGTCGGCCGGGCACGATCCGTTGTTTTCTTCGTTGGCGTACTGGATCATGTGCGTCCAATACTTGGCCACGGAACCGTAACCGGGCGTGTGGTCGATCAATTTGAACTCGGCGTCGCCGACGTCGTTGTCGATCGTTTTCGGCACGCCGACGGCCACTAGGTCCAACCCCCGTTCGGCCGCCAACTTGGCGATCTTGTTGGCGGTGTCCATCGAGTCGTTCCCGCCGATGTACAGGAAATAGCCGACGTTGTGCGCCTTGAAGACCTCGATCACTCGCTCGAAGTCTTCGGTTTGGTGTTCCCGCAACTTGTAGCGGCACGTCCCGATCGAACCGGCGACCGGCGTGTACCGAAGCGCGGCAACTTCCTCGGGGGACTGGGACGAGAGATTGAGGAGTTCTTCTTTGAGGACGCCTTCGATCCCGTGGTACGCCCCGTACACCGTACCGATGGCGTCGAGATCGCGGCAGGCCTCGATGATCCCCTGGAGGCTGCTATTGATGACGCAGGTCGGACCGCCGCTTTGGGCGACGACGAGATTCTTCTTCCCGCTCATGCTCGGTTCAGCTCCTTGGAGGTTGATGGACGGTTGTTTCGCAATTGGTAGCGATGCTTCGTCGGATTTCACAGCGATGTGGCGATGCCCACGCCCGACGCCGGTTACCGGTTCGTGGGCGAGACACTCGCGTCGTGACGTAGGCCGGTCGTTCCAAGGCCCGATTCGATAGGTGAAAGCGCTCCCAACTTGATGCGCTTTCGGGAAAGACCGGAGAACGGCCATTGAAACAATCGAGAACCCGATTCTAGATGAATCGGCGAGCGGGAACAATCAGCGGAAAGCCAATTCGTTCGCTGTTTGGCAAGGACAAGAACACCAGGTTTTGTTGTTTTGTCGGGCTATTGCTATGGTGTCGACAAGCATCCGTCGACGGCAATGTCGATGCAAACAAAGAAAAGAGTGGTGATAAAATTGCAAAACACCCGCGCTGCGGCCTTCGGCCAGCCCATCAAAGGCGATAAGCCACTTAGAAAGACAACCCATACGGGGGGGCTACGAGCGTTTGTCGCCGACGCGTCCGGCCGTACCGATCAGGCGAATCATCGCCCGCTTGGCACCCACCGTATTGCCGCGGCGGGCTTCGTCGGCCACGCGATGGGCCAGCAAGGTCAACATCGGATGATGCCCTTGCTCAAGCGTGTAGTGGGCCGCATTGTCGCCGAGTTCCGCCAATGATACCAAGTCATCTTCGCAGGCGGCAGTAATCATGGCGTCCAGCCTATCGTCGAGCGTTTCGGCGATTTGCTCGACCTTTTCGAGATTGGCGGCCATGCGCCGCGCGGCATCCGAGAATCGGCGGGCGTCGAGGGACATGGAATCGGCTCCTTGCGGAGGATGGACGGACAGGATGGCTGGGAAGGCGATGGTAAGGCGGGAGAAACATCAATGTGCCTTCAGTCAAACGTAGCCCCTCGTAGCTGCCAAGCAAATCTGCCGAGTCACTTTCCTGGATTCGTTGCCTTCGGGACCTATCGATCATGACGGTAGCAATGATTGGCGTGGCCCCGAACATTCGGATTGTCGGCTCCGCATTGGCGAGGAAAAACAGTTCGCGATTAAGCGGCATTCCCGGTTGGGCACCATTTGCCGCCAATCTGGTGGTACGCCGCCGAAACGTGGGGAAATAGAATGCAATGGTTTTTCGCACGTATCCTCCCAGGTTCGGGCGGGGGGAAACGCTTTGGACCAATCTCTTGGTGTTCAACGGAAAGAAAGGGCTATCGCGGGCGAATCAACAAAGGCGGCGTTTCGAGAGACCAGGGGCGAGTGACCAACTTCGGAGGGCCAAGATGGACGGAACAAATCCCGCGAAGTGGCTTCGCCCCGGACAAGAGACCGGTGCTCCGGCCCAGTATGACGGCGGCCTCGATCGTGCAGCCGCCTTTCTGCAACGGCTTCACACCGAATTGAAGGTTGCCGCCCGCATTCACCAAAGTCTGCTACCCAGCTCGGTCGAGCACCCCGACATCGAAGTTGACGTGCGTTATCAGCCACTCGATCAAATCGGGGGCGACTATTGTCAAGTTCGGTTTTCGGATCGCGATACGTGCTATCTGACCGTTTGCGATGTTTGCGGTCATGGGTTCGGGGCGGCCCTGTTGGCGACGCGGATCAGTAGCGAAGTGCGGCACGGCATCATGTACGGGTTGGCACCGTCGGTCATCATTTCGTCGCTGATGGAGTTTTACCGTGAATTCGTGCCCGATTGCGGCCTGTTTTTCAGTTTCCTCATCGTTCGCATCGACTTGCCTCGCAAGCGTTTGAGCTGGTGCGGTGCCGGGCATCCGCCGGGGATGCTGCTGAAGCGCGAAGGACGCGACGGCGTTTTTCTGAATAGTCAAAACCCCTTGGTGGGGATCGGCGTCGAGAACGGCAAAGAGCCTGCTGCCGACGAGATCAACATCAGGCAGGGCGATCGACTCGTTTTGTACACCGACGGGCTAACGGAAGCGCCGAATCGGCGCGGACTCCCGCTCGGCACGCGGCATTTGATGGATATTTGTCTATCGGCATTCGACCTCGATGTGCCGGACGCCGGGGCGCGAATCTTTTCGGAAGTGTCTCAGTTCGAAAGCGATCGGCCGACCGACGACCGAACATTGATCGTGGCGCAGATCCGTTGACTTACGGCGTGGTCGGCGGGGCGTCGTGTGGCGTGTTTTTCACCGTGGCGGAGATCGGCGGTAATGGCCTCAGGTACGGACGGATGCGTTCCAATGTGCGAGGGCCGATCCCTTTGACTCGTGTCAAGTCGTCCAGGTGTTGGTATCGTCCCTCTCGGGCACGCGATTCTACGATGCGCTTGGCGAGGGTTTCGCCGACACCGGGCAATTGCGCCAGTTCGGGCCAGTCGGCCTCGTTGACATCGACCTGAAATTCGTACGATAGCGGCGGGGCGGTTTCGAACTCGATCGTTTTGCGATCCCCTAGATTGGCCCAGGCAAACCACAACACACCGGCGACCAGCCACATCGCCGCCAACAAGGCGATGATCGGTTGATCGATGAAGGCCCACAGAAACGCTTTTTCGGGTTCTCGACGCGTAGACTCGGTGTCGGGAGAAGGTTTGTCGGCCATCGCCTGCCCCGGTAGAAATCGTTCCGACGGAATACACGATGTCCACTGTTGGGCGACAAGATATCTCATTGATTGCCGGAAAACCAGACGCCGCCCACCGGAAAGGTCGATTGCCTTGCGGTCGATTTGCCCAGGGGTACAATGCAACCAGAAAGTAGGCCTGATCGTCGGATGCCCGCGAGGCGAAATCGTGAAAAAAGAATTTCGACAAATCGAGTGGAGCCGAGAAGTACAGTCGGAGGCCGACCGCATCATTGCTTGGGCGTTCGAAGAGGATTTGGGGACGGCCGGTGATATCACCTCGCGTGCTTTGTTGCCCGACGATTTGACCGGAGCGGCCGACCTCGTTCCTCGCAGCGACGGGATCGCCGCCGGGATGCCGCTGGTGGCCGACATCCTTCGGCACGGCGATCCCGAGTTGCAATGGACGGCCTTCGTGCGCGACGGTCAGCCCGTGCGTGCAGGACAAGCGATCGGTCGCATCGAAGGCAACGTGCGCGCGATGTTGGCGGTCGAACGCGTGCTGTTGAACATGTTGGGCCGCTTGTTCGGCATCGCGACGACGACGCGGCGCTTCGTCGATGCCGTCGCCGGTACCCGGGCGCGTGTTTACGATACCCGCAAAACGACGCCGGGCTGGCGACGTTTGGAGAAATACGCGGTTCGATGCGGCGGCGGGTTCAATCATCGGCTCAATCTTGAAGCGGCCGTATTGATCAAAGACAATCACCGCGCGGCCGGCGCGAAATTGTGGCGTCTTCCTCCGTCGGCGGTGCCGAAAGAGGCCATTGCAAGGACTCGAAGCTACTTGGAAAAACATCTGTCGGCGCAAGAACTGGAAGACTTGATCATCGAGATCGAGGTCGATGACCTGGAACAGCTTGCCGGCGCACTCGAAGCGCGGCCGGATGTCGTGCTGCTGGACAACATGAACTGCGACGAGCTTGCCGAGGCGGTCGCGATTCGTGATCGAACGGCGCCCGATGTTGAGTTGGAAGCCTCCGGCGGCGTCCGATTGGAAACCGTGCGTGAAATCGCCCGGACCGGAGTCGAGCGGATCAGCGTCGGTGCGCTGACGCATTCGGCGACGTGTTTCGATCTCGGTCTGGATTGGGCCTGAACGGCTGGGGCGTGTTTTCCGACGCTCGACCGAAGGGCTTTCTTTTTCTAGAGCGCACCCTTGGTGCTGGGGACGTCCGAGATGCGCCCGTCCGGTTCGATCGCCATCCGCACGGCGCGGGCCGTGGCTTTGAATATGGCCTCGGCAATGTGATGGCCGTTTTCGCCGTGGTGGACGATTACGTGAAGATTCGCAGCGGCGTGGTTTGCGAACGCCTGCCAGAATTCGCGGACCAGCTCGGTATCGAATTGACCGATCTTGGGTGAAGGGAATCTCGCTTGGAACACCAGGTGCGGTCTTCCGCCGAAGTCGACGGCCGCGGTCGCCAAGGTTTCGTCCATCGGCAACGTAAAATGCCCGTACCGGCGGATGCCGCTTTTGTCGCCCAACGCCTGTACGAACGCCGTACCCAATACGATGCCGACGTCTTCGACCGTGTGGTGCTGATCGATGTGGAGATCGCCGTCGGCACGAACGTCGAGATCGACGGCCGCGTGCTTGGCGAACAAGGTCAGCATGTGATCGAAGAAACCGACGCCCGTGGCGATGCGACTACGCCCCGTCCCGTCGAGGTCGAGAAGCACTTCGATCGAGGTTTCCGAGGTTCGGCGTTGAATTTGGGCCGTGCGGGGCATGAGGAAGCCTTCCGAATTGTTCGATGCAGGTTGGTCGAGCGACGTGAAAAGGAACGGGACCGCCCGGGCTACGGACGCCTCGCTCTCAACGTCGCTTCATGTCGGCGATGCCAAGATGTCTTCGAGTTCGGCGAGTAATACGTCGATTTCTTCATCCGTTCCGACGGAGATGCGCAGTCCGTCGCCGTATCCTTCGTAGTTCATGTATCGGACCAAGATTCGGCGACGTTTCAGCTCCTCGTAAATCGGCAGCACAGGCCGATCCTTCCGAACGGCCCATACGAAATTGGCATGCGATTCCGTCAGGTGGAATCCGAGAGCCGCCAAGGCCTCGGCGAGTCGCTTGCGGGTTGCAACGATTTTACGGCGATTGTCGAGAAGCCACGCTTGGTCTTCGATCGCCGCCGCGGCGCCGGCGATCGATAACGCATCGCAATTGTACGAATCTTTCACTTTGCGGAGTTGCTCGATGACGTGCGGCTGCGCGATGAGGAATCCGAACCGCAACCCCGCCAATGCGTACGATTTGCTCAGCGTTCGGGAAATTAGGATTTTTTCGTTTTTGGCGA
>CAYVVR010000135.1:8094-8713 GCA_964454655.1 uncultured Planctomycetaceae bacterium
ATCTGCCGAACCCGAACAGCCCGACGGGCACGGTGATCCCCCCGATTTCATTCGGGGGGATCACCGTGCCCGTCGGGCTGTTCGGGTTCGGCAGATAGACCAGCCGCAGTCGTTCTTGATCGGTGAGAAGCGAGTCGTCCAGCCGCCAGTCGGCGGTGAAAGGGATTTCTCTACTTCGGGCACCTTGAAGCTGTGCCAAAACGGCATACAGCACGTAGCTAGGCCGAGGATAGCAGACGACATCGCCCGGATCGACGAACGCACGAGTGACGATCGTGAGAATATCATCGCTGCCGTTACCGGCGAGGATCCAATCCGGCTCTACACCAAGCACCTTCGACGCCGCCGTTCGGAATGGTGTGGCCAGTGCATCGGGGTATTTTTGCAGTCCCCGGTCGAGAGCCTTCCGAATGGCTTCGAATACGTTCGGTGAAGCGGGATACGGATTTTCGTTCGTGTTCAGTTTGATGTACCGGCCGTCCTGCGGCTGTTCGCCCGGCGTGTAGCCGGCCATCGAAAGAATCGATTCGCGGAAGTTCATGGACGTGTTCCAGTGTGGTCGGCAGCGGTTCGAGAGCGTTGCCTTCGCCGTTCAGTCGTTTTTGGGCGGGCAGCGAAC
>CAYVVR010000136.1:0-322 GCA_964454655.1 uncultured Planctomycetaceae bacterium
TCTCCCAACAGCCCGCGGCTTCGCGAAGTCACGCTGCAAATCGGACGGTCGGCCCACCCAACAAGCGTCGAACTCCCGGAGCCGGTTCCTTTGGCGAACTGTCAGGCCTTTTCATCCACCACCGAGCGTGCCGGTCTGGCCATCCCCCCTGACTACTTGATTTACCCGATTGCCTCACCCAGCCTATCCGCCAACAACTCTCGTCGGGTGGCCGGCATTGCCAATTTTCCCTCGCCTGCTCATTTTGCCATTCAATGGTTCCTCCGTGTTGCCGTGCACCCCGCCGTTTGGTTGTGGTATGTTTTCGCCGGACTTGTTTGGT
>CAYVVR010000136.1:332-8655 GCA_964454655.1 uncultured Planctomycetaceae bacterium
TTTGTGAAAGAGCGGATTCACCGCCACGACCGCTTGCCGCAATGTGGGTGTGGTCGTTGGTAGGTTTTGTCTTCGTCATCGGAACACTCGCCTGGTTGGAGTGGCGAACGCCCTTGTTTTTCCTGGAGGACGACAATTTCGCGATCTTTCTGCCTGCCATGCTGGAGGGGTGTCGCAACTGGCAACACGGAACGTTGCCGATGTGGACGTCTCGACAGTTTCTCGGCATGCCGCTGGCCGAAACCGGCGTGTTCGCGTTGACCTATCCCGGCACGCTCGCATCGTACCTGGTCGCCGACAAACTGTTCGGCAAACCGACGGCGATGATCGACGTCTTTTGCGTCGTTCACCTGACGGCGGGCTACTTCGCGATGCTGGCGTTACTGCGTGCACGGCGGATCGCACCGCCTTTGGCCGCGGCCGGTGCCGTTTGCTGGAGCCTGTCGGGCTTCGCGCTTATCGCCGGACGATCGTGGTATTACATGACGCCCGTCTTCGTCTACGTGCCGCTCGTCTTCTGGTGTTGCGAACGCCTGTTATGTGACGCCCCCGGTTGCCGACCGCACCATCGCCTATGCTTCGTCTTCATGGGCGGAGCCGCGCTCGGCGTTTTCTTTCACGCGGGCAACGCCCAAATGTGGCTGTTCACCTGCCAAATGCTGGCCGTTTGGCTGGCCGCAAACTGGTGGTGCAAACGCTTACGTCGCGAACATTTGCTGCCGCTCATGCAGTTAGGACTGATCGCAGGCGTCATCGCGGCTCCGCTTCTGCTTCCCCAACTGGAAGTCGTGCGCCACGCGAGTCGCCCCGGCGGCCCTTCCGAGGGAATCCTTGACGGCCTGTTCCAGATGTTCATTCCGATTCAGCCGATTCCGGCACGTCTTGCCCCGTACCACGGTCCGAGCGATTGGGCGGCCCCGTCCGATGGCACACTCGCCCGTTTCTACTTCGCCGGAGGCGTGTTCCACTGGGCATGGCTGATTGGGATGGCGCTTCTTGCCGCCCGATGTGTGCGACCCGGCACGGGAACAGCCGATCGCGAAACACTCGAACCGGCGACGGTCGCGTGGCTGGTTGCCGGTCTTGCGGCCTTGTGGCTTGCGTTGGGAAAAGAAGCGGGACTATGGGCGATCCAGTCGCGTCTTCCGCTGTTTTCGGGAATCTACCATCCGATGAAATATTTGCCGTTCGTGCACTTGTTTGCCGTCACGTCGGGTGCGTCGATCGTCGATAGGTTCATCGGCCGGTCCGCCTCCAAAAGAAACCGCCGGTTCGCTTTTGCGATCGCGACGGCGGCCGGCGTGCTGTCGGTTTGGCACGCCGGAACCCTGACGGCGACATTCTACAGCTATGCCGAGAAGAGCTACCCGTCGGCCGAAAACTTGCCGACCGTCCTTCGTGGTCAAGAGGTTCGTATCTTTCCGATCGCCCCGACCCGATCCCCCGATCCGCAGTACACGCACAGTTTGACGCATAATTTCGCCTGTGCAGCCGGAGTCGAGTCGGCCTTCGGTTACGCGGGCTTCGTTCGGCACGGCCCGGAATACCGCCGATTCGTGGACGCTTTTCAAAACGATCCTGTCGCCGCTCTGCGGCAATACGGCGTCACGCACGTGGTACTCCATCGAACGGCCGTCGTTCCCGTGCGAAGCGGCGCTCCGGCAGCTCGTGCGGCCGAAACCGAGTCGTTCTTCGCCCATCCGAAACTTCGCGCGTGGCTATGTGGTGCTTCGCCGGTTTATGCCGATGATGAAATCGCCGTGTACGCCGTGCCGAAAGCCGCAGCACGAGCCGATTCTCACCGCAAAGACGGCACCACCGTCGCTTGGACATGCCGATCCGTTCCAAACGGTGTCGTCGTCCGGCCCACTACCGATTGGAGCGGTTCCGAATGGCTGCACGTTCGCTATCTTTACCGGCCGTCGTTTCAACCTTGGTGTCGAGGAAGGCGACTTCGCTGCGAACCAAGCCCCGAGGGCACGCTGCGAATCGGGCTTCCGGCCGATTATTCGGGCGAACCGATTTTTGTGTGTTACCGCACACCTTGGCTCCCCGGCCTGATGCTTTCCGGCCTGTCGGCGCTTGCGACGTGCGTCTCCTTCGTGTTGCCGCGAATACGACGATCTAGGCGGCAGATCGGATCTTCCTGAATTTCGCACCGAAGTCGTGAACCATAAGGCCGGTTGTGCTATCCTGTGAATCGCTGCGGCAAGAACCACTCTCGGCCGGCGTTTTCGAGCGTGAGCCGAGAGAACTGTTTGGGGCAACGTGCGGCGGCCGTCCCCACGCTTCAAGCGGCCGCCGCACCACGGGGCATGATTCTGTTGTGGCCTTTGGTCGACGAGGTGCACCATGAAGCCGTCGTTGCGATCTCTCCGATTGTCCCCGAGCCTGCACTCTGCGGCAGTCGCCGCGCTTTGTATCGTGTTCACGTGCGCCGGCCGCGGCTTCGCAGTCGAGCCGGTACCTCCGACCGTTCACGTCTGGGAAAAGATCGAACTGACCTTTACCGCCGAACGAACATACGATAACCCGTACTTCGACGTCGATGTGTGGGTCGACCTCGAAGGCCCCGGCTTTCGAAAACGGTGCTACGGCTTTTGGGACGGCGGAAACGTTTTTCGCGTTCGCATCCTCGCGACTTCGCCGGGACAATGGCGTTGGACGAGCGGTGCCTCGACCGACGATCCCGGGTTTGTCGGCAAGTCGGGAACCTTTTGGGCGGTCCCGTGGACGGAAGCCGAAAAGGAGGCCGTACCTTGTCGTCGGGGCATGATCCGCCCGACGAAAAACGGTCACGCCCTCGAGTGGGCCGACGGAACGCCGTTTTTCCTCTTGGGCGATACCTGGTGGGCGACGCCGACGTTTCGCTTTCCGTGGCGCGACGATCCGCGGCCGCGTGCCATCGGTCCGCAAGCCGGTTTTCAAGACTACTTGCAGTATCGCCGCAACCAGGGATTCAACGCGTTGGCGATCATCGTGGGGTTTCCCAACTGGACGGACGACGGTTTGCCGGCCCGGTTGAAAACCGAAGACGGCACCACTCTCCGGATGGCTTGGAAAAAGGCCGGTACGAACCTCGCCAAGCCGATGCCAAACGAGCAAGGGCACTACCCCTTCCTTTTTCCCGGAAAAATACCCGGCTACGAAAAGACGTTTGCCGACGTCACGCGGATCGATCCGCGGTACTTTCAAGCTCTAGACCGCAAAATCGATTACATGAACAGCCAGGGATTCGTGCCGTTCATGGAAGTCGCCCGTCGTGACGTGGGACAGGCTTGGAAACGATATTATCCGTGGCCCGAATCGTACGTTCGATACGTGCGTTACGTGTGGAGTCGATACCAGGCGAACATTTGCATTTTCAGCCCGTTCCATTTCGATTCGCCCGCGGCAAGTCTGCCCAAGGAGGAATGGAACGAAGTCGCCAAGCAAGTGTTGGCAACCTACGGCAAACCGCCGTTCGGTACCCTGTGCAGCACAAATGCTAGCGGCTCGACGTTGGAGAATTGGGGACACGTCGACCAAGCCCCTTGGCTTACGTTGCACCAAATCGGTAATCGCCGTACGCACGCGGTCTACGAAAAACTCACGGAGATTTTCCGCGCCTCGCCGCCGATTCCGGGCCTGAACGGCGAACCGTACTACGACGGTATGCTCGACGCCGAGCCGGGCTCGGAAAAGGCAGCCCGCTATTGTCGCTCGGCAGCGTACGGCAGTGTCCTCTCCGGAGGTTTGGCCGGGCATATCTACGGCGCCGGAGGCTGGCAAGGCGGCCTGTGGAGCGGCGAAGTCGAGCCGGAGTCGGCCTATCCGATTTGGGATGTCATCCGTTGGCCGTCTGCCGATCAAATGCGGCACGTGGTCACGTTTTTGTTCTCCGAAGGCGACCGCTATCGCGACCTCGTGCCGTGTTCCGAACGGCTTTCGCCGAGCCGCGAAGGAGATCCCGAGTCGTGTGAAGAGTGGGCATACTGTGCCGCTACCGAGGACGACGACCTGATTCTCGCCTACTTCGAAAAAGGCTGCCGGCAAGCGGTTTTGTCTCGACTCGCCCCCGGCACGCGTTACACGGCGCGATGGTTCGATCCGCGTACCGGCAAATGGCTGCCCGAAACCGTGCTGACGGTCGAAGCCGGCGGCACGCTCGCTTGCCCGGCGTTTCCCGGCAACACCGCTGTTGCCGAAGACGATTGGGCCCTGAAGCTCACACGGTACGATTCGAAAAAAGGGGAAAACGGCGAAGCGAAAGAAGCCGCATCGAATACCCTCGAAGCCCACAAATCACGAAGCGGGGCTCCCCTGTCGGTTTCGTGGGCCGACAATCGCCTGACGATCGAAGGCGACTTTCCGACGGACAAAATCGACGTATGGTACCTCGAAGCGTTTTGCCGAAACGATTCCCACGATCGCGACTGGCACGAGACGGTCATACCTCATCGCACACGATTGCTGGAGGCGTCCCCCGACAAAAAACGGCTGCACTTGCAATCGGTGACCGCCGACGGCGTCGTCGTCGACCACGTGATCACCGCGGGCGTCGGCGAGGTCGACTTTCGCGTGAGGGCGGTCAATCCGACGTCACAGCCCTCGACCTGTCATTGGGCGCAACCGTGCGTGCGTGTCGGCGATTTCACCGGCTTCGGCGACGACACGACCGACGACGCGTACGCCTATCTATCGAAGTGCTTTGTTTTCATCGACGGGAAGCCGGTTCGCATGCCCTTTTCGCCTTGGGCCACCGAAGCGCGTTACACGCCGGGGCAAGTGTGGTGTCCTCGAGGCGTTCCGCGTACCGACGTGAATCCCCGGCCGCTGAGTCCGATCGTACCGTCGAACGGCCTGATCGGCTGCTTCAGTTCCGATGAAGAATGGATTTTGGCAACCGCTTGGGAACCCTACCAAGAGCTGTTCCAAGGCGTCATTCGTTGCCTGCACAGCGACTTCCGGATCGGCGGTCTGGCCCCCGGCCAAGAAAAAAAGTGCCGCGGCAAGATTTATATCCTCCACGGCACGATCGATGATTTGCTCGCCCGGTACGAAGAAGACTTTCCGGAGCACGTCGGCGACGTTCCCTGAAACGAGAACGACACTCACCCGCAACCCGTCAGTTCGCGGAGATAAGCGATCAACGAGGCACAATCGTCTTCCAGCGGAACCTCTTGTTGCTTCGCGACCGCCAAGTCTTTCACGAGGCACTTCCCAGCCGCGAATTCGTCTTCGCCGATGATGACAGCCGCCTTGAACCCGCGTGCATCGGCGTACTTCATTTGCTTGCCGAGTTTTTTCGGCTCGGGATAGACTTCGACGCCCACGCCCGCCGCACGAAGCGTTCTCGCGATGCGCAGATAGTCGTGCAACCGCCCTTTGTCGAAATATGGGATGAAGACCGGAGCGGGGGTGGCAGTTTTTTCGATCATCCCCAGCTCTTCCATCGCCGCCAACAGGCGGTCCAGCCCCAGCGACGCACCGACTCCCGGCAGTACTTGCTTGGTGAACAAGCCGGTAAGATTGTCGTATCGCCCCCCCGAACACACACTGCCGATTCCGGGCAGATCGTCGAGGAACGTTTCGTAGATGGTGCCGGTGTAGTAGTCCAATCCGCGTGCGATGGCGACGTCGATTTGAATCCGAGCTTCCGGCACACCGGCCGCACCGACGGCCGCGATCAAATCGCGAAGTTCGCCGACCCCTTGGCCCCCGGTTTCGCTCCCTTCGGTCAACCGGTCGAGCTCGGCAAGAATCGCATCGTTGGTTCCCTCCAGCGAGACCAACTTCAGAATGTCGTCGGCCTGTTGTTGCGAAACCTGCGCCGTCGAAATCATTTCGGCGGCAACCCCCTCGGGGCCGATCTTCGCCAACTTGTCGATCGCCCGCAAAATCGGCACGGCACGATCCGACAGGTCGAGCTTCTCCAACAACCCGTTGAGAACCCGCCGATTGTTCACCCGAATCACGAACCGTTCGAAGCCCAAAGCCCGAAACAAATCGTGGATCACCAGGGCCGTTTCGATATCGGCGGCCGGCGAGGCCGTGCCGATGGTGTCGAAATCGCACTGCATGAACTCGCGGTAACGCCCTCGCTGGGTGTTCTCACCGCGCCACACGGTCGCGATGTGGTATCGCTTGAAGGGAACGGGCAATTCGTTGATGTGCTGTGCCGTGAACCGGGCGGCGGGCACGGTCAGGTCGAATCGCAAGGCGACGTCGCGTCCGCCGTGATCACGAAAGCGATAAAGCTGCTTGTCGGTTTCGTCGCTACCCTTGCCGGAAAGGATTTCGAGATACTCCAACGCCGGCGTGTCGATCGGGCTGTATCCGTACGAGCGATACACCCGCCGCGCCGTGTCGATCAACCGCTCGCGAGGCAACATCGCCTCGGGCAAAAAGTCGCGAAATCCCTTGAGGGTACGAGGTTGAATCAGTTTTGCCATCGGATCGTTCGGGCAAGGAAATTTCGTAAGTGGAGAAACGTTTGTCGGAAAAGCCCGCAAACGGCACGCGAGGCTATCCGGCTACAGCTTTCGGCGGACGGCTACGAATGCTCGTCCCTTCTCGCGGTCCCAAGACGGCTTCGGCGTATTCGACCAGTTGCTCGGGCGTCTCGAAGAACTGGTCGTAAACCCATGTGTCGTCGTACTCGCAATTGTCGGTGCTGTAATCCCGACAAATCTGCGGCCGGATTTCATACACACCGCAACGATGGTCGGCTTGCAGGTGCCGACACTTGTTATACACGATCAAGTACCAGTCGCCGTCGTCGACGAACAAACCGATCCGCTCGTGATACATGAACCAGCGAAGCGTGTCGAAGTCGTTCCAGTCCGTCGGCGTCTCGATTTGCAGGGCGATGTAGCGGCAACACCGTGCCGTGCAATAGTCGCACAAATTCTCGCCGGGCTTGAGTTGGTCGCGTGAAATCCGGACCGGCTGGTTGTCGACGATCGACAATCCGCTTTCGTGATAGTCTCGTTCCATCGAATGCGTCTCGTCTTCGTATCGCACTCGGGCAATCGGGCGGCACCAATCGACCCACGGTATGGTGACGCCGCAGCGTTTTACGGTCGATGCCCCGGATATCCCCCTCAAACCATTGAGCTTACCTCGAACCGTGCGGAAGCGAAAGGCGGTCGGCGACGGCCGTTGCCGATACCGGCTCGTTCCGTTCAGACGGACGGAAACCACCGGTGCAGTCCGGCAATCAACAACGGCAGCCCGAACAAGTTCCCCAGTAACCCGCCGATCATCGTCAACCCGACCAACGCTCCGAAGTAGATCGTCGGCACAAAGGGACTGCTAAGCAACACCGAAAAGCCCAGCACCAAAGCCGCCGTCGAAACGATCATCGCCGGTCCCACCGTCCGATGGGATTCCGCCAACGCCTGCAACCAAGAACAGCGACGGCGCCTGGTGCGATACCAATACAAGTAATGGATCGACGAATCGATCGAGAGCCCCATCGACACGGCCGCAATCATTGCGGTCCCCATGTTGATCCGAAGCCCCAACAGCCCCGTCCAACCGAGGACGAACACGATGGGCAACAGGTTCGGCACCAAGGCCGCCAGAGCAATCAGCGGATGCCGCAGCGCAAGCAACATCACCACCCACACCCCGAACGTCGCCACCACAAGCGCGGTCCATTGATCGCGGACGATACTTTCGACCAGCGACGCCAACAACACGAAATAGCCCGTCACCAAGGGCGGATCGTCGGTGACGTCTTCTTGCCCCGTCGCAAATTCAAAGTCGCGGCAGATCGTTTCGACTTGCCGGATGATCTGCGTCTTGGCCGCAGCCGACTGACGTTCGCGTGAACGCAACATGACGCGAAACCGGTATCGGCCCGGCGAGTCGGGATCCTCGTGGTACAAGGCGTGATACAGCCCGGGCATGCGGTTTTCCATCATCCGCAACCCGGCACGGACCATGCTGTTGCGGGTCAAACGGCTGCGTACGCGTGCGGGATGGACCGGCGCTCCGGCCGCGACGGCGTCGGCCAAGCTCAAGACCTTCGTCAAGCCGGGTTCGCCGTCCGTCGTGACAACCTCGTTGCGTAAGCGATCTTCGAGTTCGAGAACCTGCGCCAGATAGGGCCAACTCAGGTACTCCGGCGCGGGCAACACGACGTCCCACACGCCGGCGCCGCCCAAGTGTTCTTCGATGTACGCATACGAACGCACCAACGGCGTATCCCGCCGGAAATTTCGCGTGAAGTCGGTCTCGACTTCCAAGCGTCCCAAGCCGACGATCGCCAAAACACCAAGCGGCACGGAAGCCGCAGCCGCCCATTTGCCCAACCGAAGCACGCGCCGCAATCGCC
>CAYVVR010000137.1:0-8635 GCA_964454655.1 uncultured Planctomycetaceae bacterium
TCCGCCGGACATTCTCGACGGCGAGATCGGTACGATTCTGGCCACCGGTGTCGAATTCCGCCCCGAAACGCGATTGGGCCGTGATGTGACCCTCGACGAGCTTCGCTCGCAATTCGATGCCGTGGTCTTGGCGGTAGGAACCGAAGGCGCCGCCGAGGCCAAGAATTGGGGATTGGCCGTCAAGCCGCGGGGAATCGAAGTCGATCGCGAAACCTACCGTACGAGCCTCGACGGCGTCTTTGCGATCGGGAATGCCATCCGACGCAATGGGTTGGTCGTGCGAAGCTGCGCCGACGGCAAAGAAGTCGCTGCTTGCGTCGACGGATATTTGAACGGACGCGTCGTCGCGGCGCCGAAAATGCCGTTTTCGGTGCGCGTCGGCCGCGTGAGCGCGGAAGAATTGAATCAGTTGGCCGCCGTTTCGGCGGAGCGTCCGCGACAGGAACCCGAGGACGTCAACGCCGATTTCGATCCGCAAACGGCCGTGGCGCAAGCGGAACGGTGCTTCCATTGTGATTGCCGGGCGTTGACCACGTGCCGACTGCGCAAGTACGCCGAGCAATACGGGGCCGATCCGCAACGGTTCGCAGGCGAGCGGGCGGGACTGGAGATCCAGTTCCAGCATTCCAACGTCATCTACGAGCCGGGGAAGTGCATCTCGTGCGGCCTGTGTGTCGAGATCGCCGAGCAGGCCCGCGCCCCGTTGGGGCTGAGTTTCGTAGGTCGAGGGTTCGACGTTCGTATCGGCGTCCCGTTCGATCGCACGTTGGAAGAGGCCCTCGGGAAGGTGGCCGAGGCCTGCGTGGTTGCGTGCCCGACGGCCGCCTTGTCGTTCCTGAAAGAGCCGGACGAACTGACCTTGCCCGTCTTGCCGCAACGGTGAGTGTTCCCGGCCTCGTTGTTCTCCTTCCGGCGGCCTACACGAATCCCGCCGTGTCGGTGATTGCGCGGCGAAGCTCTTCGGTGGAAGTCGCCCGGGCGTCCTTTGGGAATTGATCGGCGCCGGTACAATGGCGCAAGGACGGATCGCGCGTTCTGCGGCACACGGTGTTCGATGAGCCGGACGCATTACGGTGGCACTTCGAAGCGACGACAGAAAAGTGGGAAATCGGTGATGAAAAACGGATTGGAACTGTTGGCGCCGGCGGGCGATCCGGCATCGCTGGAGGCGGCCGTGTTGGCTGGGGCCGATGCCGTCTACTTGGGGCTGCAATCGCTCAACGCCAGGCGTCGCGCCAGAAATTTCTCACAAGAAGAATTGCAACGTGCCGTCGAGTTCGCGCACGCGCGAAATTGCCGCGTGTATCTGACGCTCAATACCGACATTGCCGAAGACGAGTTGCCGGCGGCGTGTCGCGCGTTGGAAACAGCCGCCTCGTGCGGCGTCGATGCCGTGTTGGTTCGCGATCCGGCGCTGTTGTTGCTGAAAGAACACGTGCCGGGCTTGGATTTTCACTTGAGCACGCAGGCGTCGGTATGCAATAGTTGGGACGTCGCCGAGGCCGCCGAGCTGGGAATCAAGCGGGTCGTTCTCGCACGCGAAATGACGCTCGACGAAATCGCCTGCGCGTCGCGTGCGGCGCCCGTCGAGACCGAGGTGTTCGCCCAAGGCGCCTTGTGCTTTTCGGTCTCGGGGCGGTGCATGATGTCGAGTTGGGTGGGCGGACGCAGCGGCAATCGCGGAACGTGTACCAGCCCGTGCCGGGTCCCTTGGGCGTTGGAGGGCATGCCGATCGGGCGTCCGCTGTCGATGCACGATTGGTGCACCGTCGATCGGATCGACGAGCTCGAAAAAGCAGGCGTCGCAGCACTGAAGATCGAAGGACGGCTCAAGAACGATAAGTGGGTAGCAAAGGCCGTTTCTCTGTATCGCTCGGCGATCGATGCGACGAACGATGCGGCCCGTGCGGAAGTCGCCGCCGATCTTCGTGCCCGCGCCGAAGAACTGACCGGCTATTCGGGCCGTTCGTTGACCGCGGGCTATCTGGATGGGCGGTTCACCGATCTGACCGGCGAGGATCGCGGTAGGGATGCCTCGGCGGCTCGTCCGCTTGCGGAAGAAAACACCTTCGGCGACGACTCGCCCGAGCCGGCGGAACATACACCGGCCGCGCAGACGGCCACAGGTTACCGGCTGACCGTGCTGACCGGCGGCCGTTCGATCGAGTGCAAGTGGGAATGGGGCGACGCCTGCGTCGAATGGACGTTGCCGAAGACGGTCGTCCGCCGTCCCAAGAAAGCGATGCGCGTGGGCGACCTGTTGGGATTCCTGTCGGAATATCCGTTGCACGGCGTGGCACCCGCCGAAATGCGATGCGACGACGCCGAGTTCTTGGTCGTTCCCCGAGCGGCCAATGCCGTGATCGATCGCATTGCCGCCGAGATCCATCGGGCGCGAAAACGGGCGGCTCGCCCCAAGCAAGAAGACTTGCCGGCGTGGGCGACGGCTGCCGTGCAAGAATGGGAGCCCTCGAAAGCAAACGACAGGCACCTGGGGAAAACACCCAATCGAGTCCGTTTGCACGTCGACCGCGTCGACGAGTTTCGAGCAGGTGTGAATTTCTCTCGCATGGTCTTGGAAGGGGCGACCAGCGAATGGCTGACGGAGCGACGACGGTTGTGTCGTCGGTTGCGGCCGGTGATTGCATTGCCGCCGGTTGCTTTCGAGGATTCGCTTGCCGATCTCGAACGTCTGTTGAAAACGTGCCGCGATTTGCACTTGGCCGTCGAAGTGAACAGTTGGGGGCAACTGCGGGCGGCAAGGGAGGCGGGATGCCGTTTTGAAACGGGCCCCGGATTGGCGGTTTTGAACTCGTTGGCCGTCGCTCAGCTACGGGAACTCGGGGCACGCTGCGTCACCGTGTCGCCCGAGGCCGACCGGCGGCAGTTGGAGCGGCTTTCGCAGCGGGCTCCGGCTGCGCTGGCGATCTACGTGTTTTCTCGACCCGTGTTGGCGGTCAGTCGTGTCGAATTGCCTGCCGAATTCTTGGAACGCGAGTTCGCCGATCGACGCGGGCTGCGGATGATTCCTCGGCGGGAATCGGGGTTGTGGACGTTTCGGTCGGCTGATCCCTTCGATTGGCGCGACATTCAGAACGAAAACATCCGAGCACGCTATCTGGTCGTCGATCTCACGGCTTCGCCCGATCCGGTGGGCGAATGGCTGCAAACGACACGATCCACCGGAGAGCCGTTCCGATTCAATTACGACCGAACGTTGAAATGACCGTCGATACCGACGGCGATGCGGCCGATGCGATGTCGGCCGATTGCACGCGACGGTCGGCGCGTCGGGTGCCGAACTGCGGCCGATTTTTCGGCAAATACGGCACGGGCGGTCTCGTTCGATCTATACTGAAAAGAGAGAGGCGGTGCCGGTGGCCGCCTTCTCGATACCACGAAGTATTTGGCGACCGACGTATCGAACGTGAGCGAAGGATGATGAAGGGTCGACTTCTCGTAGCGAGTGCGTTTTGGGGAGTGCTTTGCGGAAGCCTGGTGATCGCGCCGTCGGCGTTCGCCCAGTTCAAAACGCCCGAAGAAGCACCCGGTGGCGCCGTCTTGGCCGAGCCGGTCGTTCAACGCTGGAAGGCGGGGATCATCATCACCGCTACCGGCGGACCGTGCCGGAACGTCGTGGCCACGGCCCCCATTCCCCGGAACTGGCCCGAGCAAGAGGTCGAAATCGAGGAAGAAGATTTCAGCAAGGGAATTCGCGTACGTTATCAAAACGTCGACAATCTCGTCGACCAAATGGTCGTCACTATTCCGTCGTTGGATACCGGTGAAGAAGCCCGGGCGGTTGTGATCTTGAAGATTCGTCGATATCAGATCTACGCACCCGAAGACACCTCGGTGTTCAAGATTCCCAAATCGGCCGCCGAGGTCGATCGGAGCGCCGTGCGGTTCTTGTCGCCCAGCCCCAAGATCGAATCGACCGACCGGAAGATACGCGACAAGGCGAAAGAGATCTTGCCCACCGACGGTACCGACTGGGAAAAGGTCGAGGCCATCTACGATTTCGTCCGCGAACACGTGACCTACGAGCAGAATGCCCCGCTGCGCGGCGCGATTTACGCGCTGGAACATCAAACCGGCGACTGCGAGGACATGACCTCGTTGTTCATCGCGTTGTGCCGAGCGTCGGGCATTCCGGCGCGGACCGTGTGGGTGCCCGGCCATTGCTATCCCGAGTTCTACTTGAACGATGCCGAAGGCAACGGACATTGGTTCCCCTGCCAGATAGCCGGTAGCCGGGCCTTCGGCGAAATGCCGCAAACGCTGCCGATCCTCCAGAAGGGGGATAACTTCCGCTCGCCGGTAAATCCGAGGGAGCGAATTCGCTACCTGTACGAAACAGCACGTGGGGCTCGATTGGGGGGGCAGCCCCGAATCACGACCGTTCGGGAACTCTTGCCCGAGTGAGAAAACCGTTCGCCGTCGCTTCGGGCCGTCTTCATTTCGGTTCTCGGCTGCGATATATACATTTGACGCGCATGTTCGGCGTGCATCTGGTGATGGTGTGTTGCTGAATTCGCGCAGCCCCTCTTGTGTGGGTGGTGTGTCTTTGGCGGCCTCGCTGACGTGGGCTGGTTGGAACCACCGGCGGTTGAGACGTGACCGCCTGCGCGTATTTCTCCTCGAAATTTTCCCAAGAAAGCCTCTCGTCCGGCGAACATCTTTTCGGAGCGCCGATCCGTCCGTCTGTCCTTACACGTTCTTTCGGTCGGAAACGTCATGTTCGGGTTCGCCTTGTCGCGGTTGGTCGATCACTTGCGGGTAAGCGAGGAGAAAAGAGTCATGTTGAAGAAAATCTTGATCGGAACGGGAATCGTCGTGTTGGTCTCCGGCTTCTTCTTCGGCCGAGACCTGTTCAGCTACGTGAAGACGTCGATGGGCTATGCCCACAGTGCGGTCGTCGACGCCGTCCCCATGGAATTCCAGATCGAACGTGCACGCGGCATGATCGAGGATCTTTTGCCCGAGATCCGCAAGAACATGCTGGCAATTGCCAAGGAAGAGGTCGAAGTCGAGCGACTCGAAAAGCAAATCGCCCAAGCGAGGGAAAACCTGGAAGTCCAGAAATCGCACATTCTGCGATTGAAGGACGACCTTGCCGGCGGTAAGGTCGAGTTCGTGTACGCGGGGCGAAAGTACACGGCCGACGAAGTCAAAGCCGACTTGGCGGCTCGCTTCGAGCGGTATCAGACTTCCGAGGCGACGTTGGCCGACCTGGAGAAAATTTACCGTGCCCGGGTAAAAAGCCTGGAAGCCGCCCGCAAGAAGATGGATGGTATGCTCGCGGCCAAACGACAATTGGAAGTCGAGGTCGAGAACCTGCAAGCCCGACTGCAAATGATCCAGGCCGCCGAGACGACCAGCGCGTACCAGTTCGATGAAACCCGCTTGGGCCGGGCACGTGAACTGGTCGACGAGCTGAAGAGCAAGCTCGACGTGGCCGAGAAACTCGTCAGCTCGGAAGGCACGTATACGGGTGAAATTCCGCTCGACGAGCCTTCTCGTGAAGACATCGTCGAACAGGTCAGCGCCTACTTCGCCGATCAACCCGAAGTTTCGCAGGTCGCCGGTGCCGAATGAGCGGCGACGGCCTCGGAAGGTCTCGACGCAGGTGATCGTATCGCCGAGAGAAGCGGGCAAGGACGCCCGCCGGGCGGCGTACTTATGGTCGTACACTAAGTGAGACGACGATGCGGAGCGAGCCCCTATCAGCTTGTTGTTCGATGGAACACGCCCGATCAGCGGACGACATCACCATGTTTTTCGGATCGAAGCGGAACGCGAAACGACTCGTCCTTTGGATCGACGGTGTGGGGAACCGCTTGATGTGCTTGCAGGACGAGATCGTCCTCGGGCGGGAAGCGGCCGACGGAGGGGCCGACATCGCGTTTCAGGCCGAGTTGGCCAAGCGGCACGCACGGTTGCGACGCGACGGCGAAGGCTACTTGCTGGAAGCGTATCATCCCACATGGGTCGATGATCGACGCGTCGAGGGGGTCGCGATCTTGCCGACGGCGTGCACGATTCGATTGGGCGAGTTCGTTGAGCTGCGATGGCGGCGTCCGAATGCCCTGGCGGGAACGGCCTGCCTGACGCCGTCCAGCCGACATCGCGTGCGTCCCGGCGGCTGCGACGGTGCCGTCTTGTGGGCCGACACGTGTATTTTGGGGCCGAAACGCAGCGCTCACGTGTTGTGTCGCATCTGGGATCGCGATGTGATGCTGTTTCGGCAAGACGATGAACTTTTTTGTCGCACCGACGGAAAATACACCGTCGACGGGCGCCGTGTGGCCGGTCGTGCCCCGCTGCGTTCCGATTCCCGCGTCGAAGGCGAAGATTTCGCGTTTTACTTCGAACCTGTCGATGAACCGAGACCACGTTAATCGATCACTCGGAGGTGACCTGCGTCGAAGAATACTCGTACCGCGGTAATCTATCCGGCAGTACAATGAACCCTGGTCCTCAAGAGGAAGCGTTTTGCCTGCCGGCTTCGTTCCGACAGGAGTGTCCTCATGAACCAAACGGTGAGCCACGTGAATACCCAGGACCCCAAGCACAACCCGACGCGTCCCGCCGAAGACGGTGAAGTCTCGGGAAAACGGCCGGCGGGGCGTTTCTCGCTGGCCGGGGGATCGCGACCGCTCGACGGGTACACGATCAAACGCGGCATCGGGCACGGAGGGTTCGGCGACGTCTACTACGCCGTCAGCGACGCCGGAAAAGAAGTGGCGTTGAAGGTCATTCGGCGGAATCTCGACGTCGAGCTTCGCGGAATTCGCGAATGCTTGAACTTCAAACACCCCAACCTGCTGCAAATCTACGATATTCGCACCGATGCCGACGGCAACCATTGGGTCATCATGGAGTTCGTCTCGGGGCAGTCGCTCGAAGAACGGTTGAGCGAACATCCGCAGGGGTTGTCGATCGACGAGACGTTGCATTGGTTTCGCGGAATGGCCGCCGGTGTTGCCTACCTGCACGAACACGGCGTCGTCCATCGTGACCTGAAGCCGGGCAACGTGTTTTCGGATGAAGGCGTGGTCAAGATCGGCGATTACGGCCTATCGAAGTTCATCGCTTGTTCACGTCGCAGCGGTCACACCGGCAGCGTCGGTACCGTGCATTACATGGCGCCCGAGATCGGCGGGGGAAACTACGGACGCGGCGTCG
The DNA here is from genome assembly GCA_964454655.1 of uncultured Planctomycetaceae bacterium. Lineage (GTDB taxonomy): Bacteria > Planctomycetota > Planctomycetia > Pirellulales > Thermoguttaceae > CAYVVR01. Next base: position 7,189 of record CAYVVR010000137.1, read on the forward strand.
ATATCTACGCGTTGGGGGTCGTCTTGTACGAGATGCTCACCGGCCGGGTTCCCTTCGACGGCGAATCGGTCGGCGAGATTCTCATGAAACACATGACTGCCGCACCCGATTTGACGTTGGTGCCTGCGGCATTTCGGTCGGTTATTGCGAAAGCCCTCGAAAAAGATCCCGAAAAGCGATTTCGCACCGTCGACGAGATGCTCGCGGCTTTGCCGGGCGGAACCGCCGAAACCGGGAATACAGCCCGGACGGCGTTTGAAGAAACCCGGTACACGGAACGAAACGAGCCGCCGTTTGAAGCCGAAATCGTCGACGACGGCGAAAATGCCGCCGACGATCACGAGGAACCAATTTTGCACGGCGTGAAGAAAGGATACCACGAGGTCGTTCACTCGTGGAAGACGGCCGGATTCAGCACTCCCGTGCGAGCCGTCTTGTTGACGGCCTTGATTCTCGCCTTCATCGTCAACGCCGGGGTCTTGATTCCGTTGGGCGTCGGCTTGCTGTTCGCCTACGGCGTCTATCGTATCGTGCTGTGGGCGATGTCGCCCCATCCTCGCGATGAACACGTTCATCGCCCGGTCGGTGAAGGTGTTCGCCGTCCTGTTGCCGAGGCCGTTCATCGGCCGCCGGGTTGGATGCGACGCCGTCGATCCCAGGTCGTGTTGCCGTTGCGTCCCGTTCGCGAACAGGTTGCCGACTGGCTCGGCGCGATGATCGGCGCGGCCGCCGTGTCGGCGGTCATGTGCTTGGTTCTCTCGTTGATCGTCGGATTTCGCTCGCAGATGTTCGACATCCAACAGGTCGTGTGGCTTTGGTCGATCGGAACGTTGGGGGCGTGGACGATACTCACTCTCGGCGCATTTTGGAACGAGCGGGAAGGCGATACCGCCTTGAGACGCTTCGCGATGATGGTCGTGGGGATGGGCCTCGGCGGCCTCGCCTACGCCGCCGCGACGTTCATGGGGGTGGACCTGTTCTACGATCCCCGATTCTCGACCCCGCAAACCTGGCAACTGTCGAGCGATTTCTATCGCGACGGGGTGCCGCAATTGTGGGCGCACGTGGCGGTCTTCGGATCGCTTTTCCTGTTCGTGCGATGGTGGCGCCTGGCCGACCGACGTCGCCGCGTTCGTTTGTCGTTGTTGGCGGTGGGCGTGTGCGCCGGCATGGCGTGGCTTGCCGCCGCCTTGTGGATGTTTCCTTTGCAATGGCTGTTGATGGTCGCAGTGACCATGAGCGTCGCCGTTCAAACGGCGGCTCCGATGATGACTGCGAAGGAACGCCTCGAATTGGAAGAGCAAAACTGGTGATACGCGACGGTCGCGCGGCACCGTCGAATCGCATGCGATCGACGGCGAGGAGGATACAATCGTGAGCGCAAATCCATTTCTGTCGATCGGCATCTTCGAGCTGATCATCGTATTCGGGATCTTTCTCGTGCTTG
>CAYVVR010000138.1:0-6048 GCA_964454655.1 uncultured Planctomycetaceae bacterium
TCCACTCGTCGAGCTTGCGATACAGACTCGACAGACCGATCCCCAGCATGCGGGCGGCCGCGACTTTGTTGTCCCCCGTCCGTCGCAACGCCGATTCGATCCGACGGTGCTCGAACGCGCGCACGCGGAGAATGTCACGCACGTCGCTTTCGGGGACCTGTTTCTGGAAGACATCCGTCGGTACCGTGAGCGAATGATGGCCGAAAGCGGCATCGAGCCGTTGTTTCCGATATGGTGCGGACGCGAAGGGACGGCGAACTTGGCCGAAGAAATGATTTCCGCCGGAGTGAGAGCGGTGGTCACTTGTGTCGATCCAAAACACTTGCCCGGTGAATACGCGGGACGGATGTACGATCAAGCCTTTTTGGCGATGTTGCCCGCGGGAGTCGATCCGTGCGGAGAAAATGGAGAGTTCCACACCTTTTGCTTCGACGGACCCATGTTCGAGAATCCGGTTGCGGTCGAGGTTGGAAAAACCGTGCAACGCGACGGTTTCCATTTTGCCGACGTCATTCCGGCGGAAGAAGACGATGACGCCTCGCAATGACACGATGCGCCGCGTACTTGGGCACACTGTCCGCGAAAGAACACACCGTCATTTTTCGCCCGGCGATGCTTGAGTATGTGAGCCCGTCGCTTTCGGACCGTCGCCGCTGGGCAAAACAGCGGGGATTTCGATGATAAAACGCGTCCCTTGATCGGGACTGCTTTCGACGCGGATTTCTCCGCCGTGCTCGCGGACGATTTTTTGGCTGACGGGTAAGCCCAAACCTGTTCCTCGTACCCCTTTCTTCATCGACACGAAGGGATTGAACAGTTTGTCGATCAAGTCAGGCGGAATACCCGGCCCGTTGTCTTCTACAATCGCGTAGACACGCCGTGCCGAGGCGTCGTACTCGGTTGTCACGCGGACGCGACCTGGGCGATTTTCCTGTTCGGCTACCGCATCGATGGCGTTGGTGACTAGATTGAGGACGGCACGGTGGACGGCTTCGGGATCGAAAACGAGCTCCGGGATATCGTCGGCCAAAGCTGATGACAGCTCGACGTTGTTTTCCTGCGCCCGCGACTGCATCAGTTCGATGACGTCGGCCACCGTTTCATTCCAGTCGGCCGGTCGTAGGTCGGGCTCGCGTTCTTTGCTGAAGGTGAGCATGTCGAGGACCAGGGACGATATCCGGTTCTGGTTCTTCTCGACGATGTTCCATCCCTTGCGGATGAGTTCTTCGTCGTGTTTGTCGAGGCCCAACTGGATGAGATAGCTCCCGCCGCGAATGCCTTGCAAGATGTTCTTGATGTGATGGGAGAGCATGGCGATCGTCTGGCCGATTGCGGCCAATCGCTCGGCTTGGACCATCGCCGAGTAGTAGTGCGTGTCTTCGACGGCCAAGGCGGCCTGGTGACCGATCGCCACCATCAGTTTCAAGTGGTCGGTCGTAAATTTCTTGGTGCTCCCGCGGCGTAGCACCTCTTGGGGCGACATCGAGGTGTCGATGTAAATTACACCCACGACGCCGTAACGGCCTTGCATCGGGACGCAGATGGCTTCGCGGATGCCGGCCTGAACGATGCTGGCCGCCTCGGTCCAACGTTCGTCTTCGCGGGCGTCGCTGGTCAGTACACCTTCGTTGTTTTCGCGGACATAGTCGAGGATCGTCTTCGAGATGATGATCTTGTCGTCGGCCGAGATCCCTTGTCGGGTGCGGCGCACCTTCGGCACGAGTTGATCGGTATCGGGATCGATCAGCATGATGCACCCGCGATCGGCTTCGACCCACTCGAAAATCAGTTCCATGATGCGATTCAAGAGTTGGTCGATGTCGAGGGTGTGGCTGATCGCCATCGCGATCCGGTACATGACCTGAAGGTTGCTTCTCGCCCTCGCCGTCCACGTGTCGGCATGCGGCAATTCAGCCGAAAAGATGCGGCTACCTTCTTCCTGCGGGATCGAACTGATGATTTGGGATCGATCGCCGGTATCTTGCGGCGAAGCGATGTTGACGACGGCCGAAAGGTCCTCGGAACTTTCTTCGGTCGGGCGAGTGAACAGGACCAACGTGCGGCCGAATTGAAGCTGGTCGCCGCTGACGAGCCATTGCTCGGTAATTCGCTTTCCGTTTACGAACGTGCCGTTCGAACTGTTCAGGTCGACGAGCTGGTAACGATCGTCGATGCGGCGGATTTCGGCATGGCGGCGCGAGACTTGCGTATCGTGGAGTTGAAGCACGTTCGACGCGTCGCGCCCGATGCTGACGACGGGGGCGCTCAGCTCCAGACGCGTTCCTTGGTCGTTTCCTCGGATGACGAACAGCGACGGCACGGCGCGACACTCCGTTCGCAGACGTTGAAGGCCTTATGCCCCTCGCGACTGCAGGTCGAGCATATCAAGGCGATCGCGGGGGATTAAGGGGCCGATATTTCGATTCTCAGCACGTTTGTGCCGATTGTACCGCATTCCTTCCAGCGGCTCCACCGAAGTCGGCCGCTGCCCGACCGTTCATAAAGTTCGCCGAACCGCTTCGGCAAGGGAGTTTTCGTCGCCGACATTGCCGGGGAAAACGACCAACGGCATGCCGGGGAACCGGGATTCCGGTCCGCATTGCCACACGGGCACGCCCGGCAAAATTTGCCCCAGCACCCAACCGCGGCGGATTCCACAACCGGCCGTGGCCGTATCGCTCGACGTTATGCCGCCCTTGGCGATCAGCACACGAGGCCGAGCGTCAAGACGACGAACGACCTCGATGAGGCAATCGGATACGATCTTGCCGACACGCAAGCTTTTCTCGCCGTGATCTTTGGGGCGTCTGCGGCTCGTGTAGACGACGACCGGCCGATCGGCGGCAAGGGGAGCACGGCATCCGGCGACGATTTCGTCGAGCAACTTGTCCCGCCGTGCATCGTCGAGCACCTGGTCGACATCCAGCTCGAAATCGACGCAATCGACGTTTTGTCGAAGGACTTCGAGTTGAGCCGTCGTCTTGGGAACGTACGAGCCGACGACGATCAGAACGCCGGAGCCCTCGGCATTTCGAAACACCTGTTCGTCCAGTAGGGGAGCCGGCGGAATACCGGCCAATGCGGCAACGATCGAGGCGGCGCTGCGGTACATGAATCGCTTGCCGCGGGCTTCGGCCTGGTGAATCGCGGCGGCCGCGCGAAGCACGTCGTGCGGACAAGCTGCGTTGATGATGCAATGTCGCCCGTCGTGGAGGCTTTCGAGGACGGCTAGCATCGCTTCGAGCGACTCGCTGCGAATGGTTTCGATCGACAACGAGACGACCGACTCGGGCGAAATGTTGCCGTTGCTTTTCTCCGCGATCCATTCGCGTAGATTCGAGCTTCGGTAACCGAAAGCCGGATCGGCGGCGAACGGAGTTTCGGCCGCCGGGATCAAGCGATCGCCCTCTCGGACGTAATGGACATCGTCGATCGTGTAGCGCCCTCCTTCTTCGAAATACGGGCAGATCAACCATCCGTCCGGCTTTCCCAGAACCGATTCCAAGGCATCCAATTCGGCAGGAAAGTGGCCTCGCAACGTTGAATCACTGCGACTGACCACGCTGAACGCCGCGCCGGTCCGTTCGGAAGCCTCGCGGAGGGCCCTCGCAATGGATTGATTCAACGCCACGGCCTCGCGTTCCGGTAAACTGCGCGAGTTGGTGAGAATATAGAAGACCGGGGTGGCTGCCTCGAATTCACGGACGAGTGTTTCGACCGACCACTCGGTCAAGACGGGCAGGTCGTGAACGGTTTGGGTTCCGGTAGGGTCGTCGTCCAAAACGACGATACGCCGTTGCGAAGCCGCCAGCATGGCGCGGACGTCGGCCCATTCGACATCGGTACGCGCCGGCGGCAACGAGGCCATGCGTTCACTGTAGCTCAAGCCGGGGGTTCGCGGACGATCGGTGGACATGGCTGCACGCGTTTCAGATCAAGCCGTGTTATGCAAACGAGAACAGAGGAATCGAACATCCGGTCATGGCGCGGGAGACGACGTCGATTCTTCGTCCACCACGGCCAATGCCCGAACCGGCGACCCGTCGCCGTCGGGAATGCGAAGCGGGAGCACGATTAGTTCGAACGTGTCGCCGGGAATTTCATCGAGATGGGCCAAGCCTTCGACGATGACGATTCCGGCTCCCAGCAATACTTGGTGGACGGCCGTGACTTCCTCGATGTTGTGGACGTCGGCCACGGATGGAGGTTCGACGCCCAGCAACGCGATCTTGCGATCGGCAAACCAATCTGCCAGTTCTCGGCTGACGCGAGGAAGGGCATCGCGATACTCGGGCGAACCGGCCCGGCGATACCAGTCGGTGCGCAAGATCACGCGGCTTCCGGGTTCGATCCGGTCGGCGACCGCTGCAAGACGCTCGGGGCCGATGCGTTCTTTCGGAGCGATGGGCGTCAGATCGACCAAAACGGCTTTGCCGATACACGTTTCCGGCGGAATGCTTTCGATGGATGCGGCCCCGTCGATGAAGTGGCATGGGGCATCCATGTGCGTTCCGCAGTGCGAGTAAATCGTGTAGTTCGTCGCATTCCAGCCGTCGGGGACGAGTCGAGACGCGACCTCGCGGCTGAAGCCTCGCATGCCCGGCGTCATCGGAAGGGTGAGGTCGATCAATCGACGCATCGTTTCATTCCGTGAAATGTGTTCTCGTTCATAGAGGCGATGTTACAGACGGGCGACGACCTCGCGAGCGAATCCGGCGGTCGAGGCGTCTCCGCCCAAATCGGGCGTCCGGATTCCCTCTTCAAGTGCGCGACAAACCGCTTGATGGATTCGAGCGGCGGCGTCGTGTTCGCCCAAGTGCTCAAGCAACAACGCTCCCGATTCGATGGCGCCTACCGGATTGGCGATGCCCCTTCCGGCGATGTCGGGGGCCGAACCGTGAATCGGCTCGAACATCGAGGGGTATTCCCGTTCGGGATTGATGTTGCCGCTGGGAGCCAATCCCAAGCTGCCGACGAGCGCGCCGCCTAAGTCGCTGAGAATGTCGCCGATCATGTTCGTGGTCAAAATGACGTCGAAACGTTCGGGACGCAGCACCATGTTCGCGGCGGCGGCATCGACGTACATCTTTTCGTATTCGACCTCGGGAAATTCGCGGCTCACTTCGCCGATCACGCGATCCCAGTAGGCCAAGCTGTGGATGAGCGTATTCGACTTCGTCACGTTGGTAAGTTTGCCCTTTCGCGACTTGGCTAACCCGAAAGCGTATCGCGCAACCTGTTCGATGCCTTTGCGGGTGAACACGCTCAACTGGGTGGCGAATCCTTCGGGGGCATCGGGATGATGGACCGAGCCGGTAAGAATGAATTCGCCTTCGTTGTTTTCCCGGATGATGACGAAGTCGAACGGCTCGTCGGATCGTAGCGGTCCGGGAATGGCCTTCAGGCGTTTGCAGGGCCGGTAGTTGACGTACTGGCGGAATCCACAGCGAACTTTGAACGTGTACTCCTTGGCGGGTAAACGGTCGTCGACATCGGGAAGCCCGACGGCACCGAAGAGAATGGCGTCGAAAGGACGCAGTTGGTCGAGACCATCTTCGGGCATGAAGCAGCCGTGCTCCTTGTAGTGTCCTGCACCGAAGGGAAACGAGGTTGCTTCAAGCGTGTTGCCCGTCGGTTCGAGAGCAGCGTGCATGACCTCCAACGCAGCGGGAACGATTTCGTGCCCGATTCCATCGCCGGGAACGACGGCTATGCGATACGTTTTGCTCATGGTTGGCAGCTCCTAAGTGGTTGTTTTCGTGCGTGTCTTTTCCCCAAGGGATAGCGATCGACCGCCTCGTTACGAGACGATCGAGGCAATCTCACGCTGCGGGAGGCCGGTTTCGGCGGATCGGTAGACGGCCTCTTGCACGGCCAAGGTTTTCAGGTAGTCGTGACCGTTCGTCTCGAACGGTTCGCCGGATTGCATGCAATCGACAAAGTGCCGCTGGGTGACGCAGACGCAATCGCCCGAAAAATTGCGACGCTCGTGCCGATAGGCGTGCTCCCGTTCCGGCTCGCCGAGCGGTTGGATGGTCAGGCGACCGT
>CAYVVR010000138.1:6058-8618 GCA_964454655.1 uncultured Planctomycetaceae bacterium
GCGACCGTCTGTGTACAACCGGATCGATCCCCCGTTGCCTTCCACCAGGAATTCACCGAACGTGTAACGCGGATCGGGATCATTCGACTCATTGTAACGATTGGCGTCCCAGATGCCGACGGCGCCGGAGGCGAACTCGAATACGATCACTCCGGCATCTTCGCCCGCGATCACCGGGTTCAGCTTACGCAGTTTGCTGAATACGCCTTCGACTTCACCGGCCAAGTATCGGAACGTATCGATGAAGTGAACGCCTGTCTCGAAGACCAACAGTTTCGGCATCGTTCGAAAGTAAGGTTGCCGTCCGAGATAGGCGTCTTCACCCCAGCCGTCCCCCATTCGCATCCGGAAGTAAAGCGAATGCAGCCGGTCGCCGATTGCACCGGCATTCAAGAGACGTTTGATCTCGCGGTGCCACGGCTGAAACCGAAAGTTCTCGTGGACCATGAAGCGAACGCCCGCCCGGTCGGTCAACGCGACGATTTCTTTGGCATCGTCGAACGTTGGTGCAAGCGGCTTCTGACAGATGATATGGATACCCAGCTCGGCTGCGATACGGCACATTTCCAAGTGAGTATCGGGCGGTGTGATGATATCGACGAAATCGGGCTTCTCCTTTTCCAGCATTTCGCGGTAATCGACGTAATGCCGTGGAATGCCGAACTCTTCCATGATCGGCTTTGCCCGGTCGATGTTGCGGTTGCACATCGCCGTGATTTCGACTTCAGGGATGCGGTTCCAAGCTTCGTATTGAAACTTGCTGAAGTATCCCGCACCGACGCAAACACCTCGTAGCTTCGCCATCGATCAGAATTCCTCCAACGGTTTGTCGGGGCGTGTCAGATACCACATTCCCGCGGCGGCAAGGTTCAAAACGGCCGCTAAGTAGAAATAGGGTGTATGGCTGTGCGTCCAGGCTTCGAGATACGGAAAGGCGAGCATGGTCAGAAAGGCGGCCAGGTTGCCCGCCATGTTCATCGTTCCCGAAACGGTACCGGCGTGTTCCCGCCCGATATCGATGGAAAATGCCCACGAGGGGCTCAACGTCATGTCGGCACCGAAGATCGCGATAGACAGCCACAAGCAATACATCTCGGCGGTGTGGGCTCCGGCCGTGCCGGCGATACCCGCAGCCGCCAAGACGAAGCCCAACGCCGCAGGAAACCGTCGCGAACCGCGCACGAAACCTAGCCGATAGAGTCTGTCGACCAGTGTACCGCTGACCCAATTGCCCAACGCACCGCACAGCAATGGAATGCCTGCCCAAACACCGGCCTCAAAGCCTGTGAGTTTGAACGTATCCTTGACGTACGGAAAAGACCATCCAATCGCAAAGTAGAAGGTAAAGTTCGAGCAGATGTACTGGAGCATCGCCAGCCACATGTTGGCCGACCCAAACAGCACGCTCGCCGACAGCGATCGGCGCGTCGACTGACTGGGTTGCTGCCGATGCGCAATGATGTACTCCTTTTCCGCTTCCGAAATCGTCGGGTGTTCCTCGGGATTGTCGCGAAACCATAGCCACCAGAACACCGACCAGCCGATACCGACGGCTCCCAGCAGGAAGAATGTCCCTCGCCAACCAAGGGCTTCGATGACAAGCGGCATCAGCGGCATGGTGACCGCGGCCCCGATCCTCGAGCCCGAGAACGTGATCCCTTGGGCCAGCCCCCGTTCCCGCGAAGGAATCCACGAGAAGTACGCTCGCGATGCGCCGGGAAAGGCGCCTGCCTCACCGGCTCCGAACAGCGCCCGGAAGATCAGCATCGAGACGAAATTCCACGCTGCGCCGGTCGCGGCAGTGAAGACCGACCAAAAGGCAACGACGCCGGAGAGGACTCGTCGGGGGCCGTAACGGTCTACCAGCATGCCGGCGGGCACTTGGCACAGGGCATACCCTAGGGCGAACACACCGAGAATCCAACCCCACAACTTGTCGTCGAAGCCGAGGTCGGACAAGACGTGCTCTTTGGCTGTTGCGATGCAAGCCCGATCGACGTACAGCAACATCGACAGCAAGAATATACCGAGCAGAAGTAAATGCCGTTTGCGCATGAACCTCGATCCTCAGGATATGTCGGCGAGCCGACGCGAGACACGCCGCAGTCGGTGCGAAAAATCAGAAATGCTCAACGGCGTATCAATAGAACACGTGGCGTCGGCAGAGACAAGACCCGTCCCTGACGGCAGGCTCGTGTGTGTTATTGTGTGCAATGAAAAGAAAACTGGCAGGATGCCGTGCCAATGCGGCTGACTTCGTGATGACCCGCGATTATCTTGGACGCTCCCGAGAGAGCACCCGGTCGGGGAAAGGTAGTTATCGTGTCTCGCTTCGCGCGATTCGGTCATGGGACTACAATCGAAGCTCGGTAGCCTCGCGTGCAAACGTGGGCTTCAGGAAGCGACCGAGGAGGATCCGCATTCGGTTTCCTTCGTCGGAACCTTCTGGGACCGCCGTAACGGGCCCGTAGCTCAGCGGTTAGAGCAGGGGACTCATAATCCCTTGGTCGGGGGTTCGAATCCCTCCGGGCCTATTCGATGGGAAACGCCGGCTTGTACC
>CAYVVR010000139.1:0-8611 GCA_964454655.1 uncultured Planctomycetaceae bacterium
CCAACACGCCGCCCATCAGACGTGTTTGATCTGCGGCTGTCTTGCAACCCGCTCGCATGGTGGATCCTCCCTGATTTTTGACCGCCCCAGCCACGACGAAACGATCTTCCCTGCCCCGCCGTCGTGGTCGCACCGCTACCGAATGCCTCGGCCCCGGCGTGAAGGCGAAAAAGGATAGCGGTCGGCCGGGTAGCCGGTCAACGTCGATCGCAAGGCAGAAAACACCGCCTGCCACTTCTTTTGCCTATTCTCCCGCCATCCACCATTTTCCCTTGTGTCGAAAATGCTCGGACGATACGCTTCGCATCCTTGCCGCCTTGAAGGGAAAACGTGGGTGCCTCGCGTCACCGATCATTTCAAGCAATCGAGGAGTTTCGACCTGATGAAGTGCCCGAAGTGCTGGTCCGACAAGGCCTATCTCCGACCGTGCCCCACCTGGCAACGCCGGCTATACGCGTTGCTGTTGTTGCGGCCGATGGCGTGCCGGCATTGCTTTCACGAATTCGTCACCTTGTGGTTTTTGACATGGGGCAAAAAGATCCATCCCCCGCGTTTGCGCGTCGTCCGAGATCGCCCCGACACCCCGTCGCAAGCGGCCATCCACTTGGCCTCTCGCCGGAACGACTCGTCGCAACCGCCGCGAGCCGATGCCGCGTAACCTTTAGAAGGCCGAAGCGGCGACACGTAATACCCGCACTCCGAATCGCAAGCTACATTCGTGAGGCGTTTGCATCATGGTGCAACAAAACACGGCAAATGCTCGTGCCCTCGCCGGCATGATCGATGTTCACTGTCATATCTTGCCGGGAATCGACGACGGTTCACCCGACTGGGAAACGACACTCGCGATGGCTCGTATGGCCGCCGACGACGGCATTACCCTTGTGATCGCGACACCGCATCAACTCGGTTCGCACCGCGCCAACACGTCTGAAACCATTCGCTCGCTCGTCGTCGAAGCCAACCGAAGACTCGAAGACGAAGGTGTGCCGTTGGTCGTGCGGCCGGGGGCCGACGTCCGGATCGATGACGATCTCCCCGAACGATTGGCCGACGATTCGGTCGTCACGTTGGCCGATCAGAAACGCCACGTGTTGCTCGAATTGCCGCACGAATTGTACGTCCCTTTGGACGGGCTGCTCGACCGGCTCGAACGCATGGAATTGGTCGGCATCTTGTCGCACCCGGAACGCAACGCCGGAATCCAACGCGATCCGCGGATCGTCCATCGACTCGTCGACCGCGGATGCCTCACACAACTAACGGCGGGCAGTTTGACCGGGAGCTTCGGCGAATCGATCCAACGCCTTAGTGAAGTGCTCTTGAAACGGGGCGTGGTTCACATGGTGGCCTCCGACGCCCACGGACTTCGCCGTCGACGCCCGATTCTCAGCCGAGCCTATCGGCGCACATGCGACTTGATCGGCAAACGCGCAGCCGACATCCTGTTTCGTGAAAACCCGGCCCGAATCGCACAAGGGAAAGACGTCATCCTCGAACTGCCCACGGTGAAAACGAGCTTTTGGGGCGCCTTTTGGAAACGACGCGCCGGCTAATCCTCGCCCGAAAGGCAAGAGATGATCCGATCGTGAGTGCCTCACGAAACAATCCGATTCGACTGCCACGCCCGGCATTTGCGATTGTCGGATCGATCATCCTCTGCTTTTTCGCGGGCAAGCCGACGCAGGCCCAATCGACGCCCTGGCGATGGAGCCACACGGTCGGGCCTTTCCGGTGTGTCGCCGATTTTCCGATCGATGAAATCGTTCCGGCGTTGAGCGACTTGCAAAATTTGGCCGACGATATCGCCGCCAAATTGAAAATCACATCCGAAGCCGGAACGATCGACGTCTACATTTTCGCAAACCAAGCCGACTACAAAGATTTCGTCGGTCGCCGGTTTCCTGATGTTCCGTATCGGCGGGCGTTGTTCGTCCTGGAAAACGGACGTTCGATGGTATTTACCGCCCGCGGACGCGATTTTGAAACCGATTTGCGCCATGAGTGTACCCACGCGTTGCTCCACGCGGCGCTGCCGATGGTTCCCTTGTGGCTCGACGAAGGACTGGCCGAGTATTTCGAGGTACCGCCGGGAAACCGAGCCTTCGGTTCGCCCTACTTGAAAACGATCCGCTGGGCGTGCCGCTTTCGCCGTGTTCCCGATCTGGGCCGTCTCGAATCGCTCGGTTCGATGCAAGCAATGGGCGAACGCGAATATCGCGAGGCATGGTCGTGGGTTCACTTCATGCTCCACGGGCCGCCGCCCGCCCAAGAAGAACTCATCGCGTTCTTGAAACGCATTCACGATTACACGCCGCCGGGCAGCTTGAAGGCCCATCTCTCCCAGCGCATTCCCGATCTGCGTCGTGCCTACATCGACCATTTTCTCACTTGGCACGAGTAGCCGCACTTTCCTATTTTCACACGGCGGCATTCTAGGAAAGATGAGGCCACTGTAGTGACGGAGTCAATGCGATTCAAGAATCGGACGGTTCCTCTCCGAATAACGAAATCCGCAGCGAATTCTCGGCTGAATTGTCAAAGAAGCCGGGACGAAGCGCCGATTATGGGAGCAAGCCTCCTCGTTTTTGTATTGGCATATCTACGTAGACACCCGCGCGAGGGCTGGACATCGGCGACAGGTCATTCAAGGGATTTTCGTTTTACCGAAGGGGACACGAACGATCATGAAACGGATTCAAGTCATTGTAGGGACGCTGGTGGCTGCCGCCTTGGTCGGCCTGGGATGGACCTCGGTTCAAGCCGCGACACCGCAGCAAGAGAAGATCAACGTGATCGATGTCGCGTTGGCCGACGGCGGTGTGCTCATGGGCCAAGTGGTGGATACCCAAGGCGTCGCCAAGGCGAACGTGCCGGTCAAGCTGACCGCCGGCGAGAAGGAACTTGCCGTCGGTAAGACCGACGCCAACGGCTACTTCGCCTTCCGCGGCTTGCGGGGCGGCATGTATCAGTTGACGGCTGCCGAAGGTACCGGCATGTACCGGTTGTGGGCCCCGCGGACGGCGCCGCCTTCCGCCCAGCGCGGTGCGTTGGTCGTCGCCGGTCAGGATCTTGCCCGCGGTCAATTGGGCGCTCGCATGCGGGCGTGGTTGTCGAATCCGTGGGTGGTCGGCGGTATCGTTGCCACCGCCGTCGCCGTTCCGGTCGCCATCCACAATGCCGACGACAACACCCCCAGCTCGCCGTGATTCGAGCTACCTGAAGCCGGCCGATCATCTTTTGCCCGCAAGGCAGGATTCCACCGGACAGAGCGTTTCGTTTGCTCCGCTGGAGTCGTGAAAATCCCCAACCATTGGTTCCAGCCCACACGGCCTGCACCGAAGGATCGGTGCAGGCCTTTTTGCGATTTTCGCCGAAGTCAAGTCGTGACGCATTTCCCCAACCCGCAAGCCCGAGCCGGCGCGGCTTCTTGTGTTGTCGCCTTTTCTGAAGGGCGGTATAATCCGCCGCATTGAGGCGTTGAGAAAACTTGCGAGTGAGGCAAACTGTGGAATTTCGCATCGGCTTGGGGACGGATTTGCACCGCCTGGAACCGGACCGGCCCTTGCGATTAGGGGGGGTCGTCATCCCAAGCGATCTTGGGGCGATCGGACACAGCGACGCCGACGCTTTGCTCCACGCGGTGACGGATGCCGTCCTCGGAGCCGCCTCGTTGGGCGACATCGGAACCTTGTTTCCCGACTCCGCCCCCGAGAATCGCGATCGTGACTCGGGCGAAATGTTGCGGACGGCTTGGCAGCTCGTTCGCGAGGCGGGCTGGGAACTAGTCAACCTGGACTGCGTCATCCACCTACAACGCCCAAAACTCGCAAATCACCGCACGGCAATTCAGCAAGCCGTGGGGACGATACTGGGGGTGCCTCCCGACCGCATCGGCGTCAAAGCCAAGACCGGTGAAGGACTCGACGCCGTCGGTACCCGCCGGGCGGTTGCGGTCCAATGCGTGGCCCTACTCCAACGGCCCGCGAGTTGAAGACGATTGATCCTCGGCACCGTGAATCAAGCCTGCTGATCGAACGAAAAAGCCATCGAACTAAGGTCGTACATCATGATCCGCGTATACAACACATTGACGCGAACCAAGGAGCCGTTCGAACCCGTCGTGCCGGGCAAGGTGGGCATGTACTTGTGTGGCCCCACGGTCTACAAGCCCAGCCACATCGGCCACATGGTCGGACCGGTCATTTTCGACGCCATCAAGCGTTACCTCGTCTATTCCGGATACGAGGTAACGTGGGTTGTCAACATCACCGATGTCGACGACAAGCTAATCGCCGAAAGCAACCGCCGGGATATTCCCATGGCGCAGGTCGCCGAAGAAATGATCGCCGACTACATGCGCAACCTGAAAGCCATGTCGATCGACACGATCGACCACTTCCCCCGCGCCACCGAGCATATTCAACACATCATCGACTTCATTCAAGACCTGATCGACAAGGGCTTCGCCTACGAGTCGGAAGGCGACGTCTACTTCGACGTGACGAAGTTGGACGAGTACGGAAAGCTTAGCCGTCGAAGCCTGGAAGACATGATCGGCCAGGGCGGCGAGGCGGCCGACAAGAAGCGATCGCCCACCGATTTCGCGTTGTGGAAAGCGGCCAAACCGGGCGAACCCTCGTGGGATAGCCCCTGGGGACCGGGGCGACCGGGTTGGCACATCGAGTGCTCGGTGATGAGCGGTACGCTGTTGGGCGAAACCTTCGACATCCACGGCGGTGGGCTCGATTTGGTCTTTCCCCACCACGAAAACGAAATCGCCCAAAGCGAAGCCCGCCACGGTAAGCCGATGGCCAAGTATTGGCTGCACAACGGGCTGATGCAGGCGGCCGACGAAATCGGCAAGGTGGGCGGTCGCCGTACGCGTGCGGCCGACGACGAAAAAGCCCAAGAGGCGGGCAAGATCAGCAAGTCGAAAGGCGCCCGCCCCTTCCGCGAATTGCTGGAAGAATACACCCCCGAAACGATTCGGTTTTTCATTCTTTCGACGCACTACCGGCGACCGATCGAGTTCGGCGACCAACGTCTCAAAGAAGTCGAGACCGCACTCGACGGGTTCTACCGCTTCTTCGAACGATTCGAACGGATCACGGGCAAATCGGTGTACGACGTCGACTACGCCCGGAAACGCCCCGAAAAGCCGACACTGCCGGAAGACGACTCGTGGCTGAAAGAAGTCGCCGACCATGCCGAGCGTTTTCGGCAGTTCATGGACGATGACTTCAATACCGGCGGGGCGGTGGCCGAACTGTTCGAGATGCTGCGCCTGTTCAACCGGTTCATCGACCAAAACAATCTAGAGCAATCGGCCTCCCCCGAGGTGATCGCCCGCCTGGAACGCGGAGTCTCGCTGTTTCGCGAAGTCGCCGCCACGCTGGGGCTGTTCCTGAAACCGGTCGAAAGAAAGAATGCCGTCGCCGACGACGGACTGGTCGGCAAACTGATCGAGTTACTGATCGAAGTTCGCACGAATGCACGCAAGGCCAAGGACTTCGCCACCGCCGACAAGATTCGCGACGATTTGAAAGCCATGGGGGTGCTGCTGGAAGACGGTCCCCAGGGCACGCGCTGGCGGCTGGACACCTAACACGCGCGCAACGGACGGCTTCGACGGGTCATATCATCATTGAGTGTCGCGTCTGCGCACGCGACACGGTCTTTCGACGGAACGTCGCGGTGAGCGCCACGAATCAGCGAATTCTCGGCGTCGATCCCGGATTGAACGTGACCGGGTATGCGATCATCGATTCTCCCGACCGCGAAGTGTCGTTGGTCGAGGCGGGCGTAATCCGCGCCGGCAAAGGCGACGTCGCCAAACGCGTTGCCGAAATCCATCGCGGGCTGACCGATCTGATCGACAAATATCACCCGCACGTGATGGCCTTGGAAGAGCTTTACTCGCACGTCTCGCGGCCGCGAACGGCTATCTTGATGGGCCACGCTCGCGGTGTGATCTGCTTGGCGGCGGCTCAGGCGGGCATGCCGGTGGTTTCCTATGCGGCCACGCAGGTGAAGCGGATTCTGACGGGTGCCGGTCGAGCCCCGAAAGCCCAAGTTCAGCAAGCCGTGTGTCGCGAACTCGGTTTGGCGACCGTCCCTCAGCCCCCGGACGTCGCCGATGCTCTGGCAATTGCCATCTGCCACCACTACTTATCGAAAAACGGCTTGAACGCCGACGCCTCGTCTCGGTGATCGGCCGACGAGCCAAGAAGAAAAAAACGCCGAGGGGTATGACCTCGGCATTGTTCGTCGCGGAGATGGATGCCGCTCGAATCGCTTCAGGAAGCCACGACTTCTTCCTCGGGCACGAGCCGATCGAGGGTATCCAAGAGGATTTGCTTGTCGAACGGCTTGACCAGGAAATCGGACGCCCCCGCCTTGAACGCTTCGCGCAGAATCTCGGTCTGATCCAACGCGCTGACGACGACGATGCGGGCCTGCGGATCGAATTCGCGAATACCTCGCATCGCGTGCAAACCGTCGTACTGGGGCATGACCAGGTCGAGCGTCATGGCGTGCGGACGGAGCTCGCGGTATTTCTCGATTCCGGCCTGACCGTTGTCCGCCTCTCCGACCACCGTCCATCCTGCGGCCGTGACGGTATCCCTGATCATCGCCCGGATGATAGCGGCATCGTCGACAATGAGAATCTTCCGCGACATGAGAACTCCGCCTCTCTTCCTAACGTTTCCAGTTCCGCTCAACGATGTCTACAAAGTCGCGCCGCGGACACGAAAGTCGTTCTCGCGGCATCCGAATACTTCACAATCGGATTACAAGGTCTTGGTTACTTTCCCGGCGACCTCGACGGAGACCGATCCGGTGGCACAGTCGAGGGTGATTCGCCGTCCCGAGTTGCCGCCGGTGTCTTCGGCGGCGATTCGGATGTTGTGTCGTTTCAAATGTTCGCGTACGGCCTTGATGTTGTCGTCGCCGATCTGAAGCGGCCCCGAACTGCGAAACATGCAGGAACCGCCCGCGATCTTCGCCACCAACGATGTTCGCATGGCTCCCTGCTTTTCGAGTTCGCCTACCATGTGGGCCACGGCGGTATCGGCGAACTTACCGGGTGTGCCGGTCTTGCCTTGCGAGTCGGCCAGAACCACGTGTGCTAAGGCCCCGACTTTGAGTCGAGGATGCCACAGGGCGACACCGACGCAGGAACCGAGAACCGAGCAAAGCAGATCCCCGGCCTTTCCCACGGCGACCTGGCCCATTCCGACCGATATCTTGTTTCCGGCCGAAGTGCCGGGTTGTACGCTTACAGTCATTTCGAGCACTCCCTCTCCAATTACTCTCCGTAATCCACGAGGCGGCCTGCGTAAGGGGCGAACGCTTCACTTCTTGGCGTGAATCGCCTTTTCCATCAACTCACGCAGTTCTTGCGTGGGAACGAACAGGACGTGCCAACTCAAGGCCTCACCCTCGCGACGAAAGATCGTGCGGCAGATGGTGACCATGTCGGAGTGCATCACCTGCGGCATGAGGGCTTGTTGCAGGACGCTGATACCGTAGTCTTGGATGAAGTACGGCGGAGAGGGCACCAGCTTGTGCTCGATCATCCGGGTCAGGGCGTTCATGTAGGCACACCCGAGGATGTTCCCGGTTTCGGTCAGAGCCGACTTTTCCAGCTCCGTCCACTCACCGCTCGGTTCGTAACTTTGACCGAGCAGCGTCGCCGCCAATCGGCGACCGTTGACGTCGTCGAAGGTGAGAATCATTTCACCTCCGGGCTCGCCTTCCAGGCTGAGCACGACCATCGTCAACAGCTCATCGCCCAGGCCCAACTCGGTGTACACTTCTTCCAACGGGATCTCTTTCACCTCGTCGAGGCTGAGCGAGATCAGGCCGTCGGTCCACCGGCACATCGCCGCCGAGGCGTCGTGCGTGGCACTGGCGAACAGCTTTTCCAGATAGTCGATATTGCGGGAAGTCCCAAGCGTCGATTCGGCGTTCATGGTCCTTGTTCCTTTTACTCCTCAAACAGCCGCCCCGGAAACCTTGTTGGACACCATCTGCATCAAAGCTGCGATATCCAGGATCAACGAAACCCGTCCATTCCCCAAGATGCTTGCCCCGGAAATGCCTGCAATGTTGCGATAGTTCTCGGAGATCGACTTGATGACGACGTCTTCCTCACCCAGCACGCGATCCACGATCAGGCCGAATTCGTGCCCCGGTTCGCCCACCACGACCAACGTGGCATCGCCCTGTTGCTCTTCGGGCTGGTAATCTTCGTGGTACCATCCGAACAAGTCGGAAAGCTCCACCACCGAGATGACCCGCTCCCGAATCCTCGCCGTCCGCAATCCGTGGACGGTCGTCAGATACTCGGGCCGCAGGCGGACGATCTCGGCCACGGCCTCGATCGGCATCGCAAAGACGTCCCTGTGGATTTCGACCAACAGGCTGGGCAAGATCGCCAGGGTGAGCGGGAGCTTGATAGTGATCGTCGTCCCTTCCCCCGGTTTGCTGTCGATCTCGACGGATCCGTTAAGGTCCTCGATCTTCGACTTGACGATATCCATGCCCATGCCGCGGCCGGAAACTTCCGTGACCTTTTCCGCCGTGCTCAACCCCGGTTCCCAAA
>CAYVVR010000140.1:0-2387 GCA_964454655.1 uncultured Planctomycetaceae bacterium
TTCTAACCGGGGTTCCGTTCTGCAAGGGCAACTTGGACAGTTTGGTTCATGTGTTCATCGTTTGCGAGGAAGCCGGGCTTCGCCACGATTGGGCTTCATGCGTTCTCGGTACCGCGAATTGGGGACGGATCAGGAAAAATATTCGGGTTGTGCGGGTTGTGATGCCGACATAATTCGCAGCGGACGTTGTGTCTGCTCATGTCGGGCTGTTCGTCGGCCGTGCTTTTTGTTGCGCTGAGAGAGGAAAAGATGTTCGCACGAACGATTGTGGTGGTGAGCGGTATCGTTGTTCTCACCGGATTGAGCGGCTGCCGAATGTGTGCCTCGCCCTTTGATTACACGGGGCCGACCGAATTGAACGCCCAGTGCAGCCAGTGCGGTTCGCAATCCGGGCACTCGCGGGCGCGAGCCGGTTCGGCTTTTGCGCCGGCCGATGCCGTCATTGAGCAAACTGGGGCGGAAGAAGTCATCATCGAACAGTCCGGCGACGATGTGCCGCTCGACATGCAGGCGCAAGGATCTGTCGGCACTCGCGTGTTCTCGGCACAAGCCCCCGAGATCGATTTCGGTGTCCCGCCGGAGCACATTATTTCGATCACCGATCGGCGCGCGGACGAACCGGCCGAACCGTCTCCCGATGCGGCGACGGTCGCTTCGAAGCCGGACGCAACCGACGGCTGGTCGGCGCGAACCGTGTCGCGGCCCGTCGTCCGTTGAACGACCCGACGTAGCAACACCAACAGCTGCCGCGTGCCGGAAAAAGCTTTTCGGCATGCGGTTTTCTTTTGGTTGCACGAACGCGTTCGGCGACTCACAATGGCGTCACCAAGCCATCGTTTGTACCGGTCTAGGCGGAGGTGAAGCTCCGGCATGGGACGCATACCCGACGACAACAAGAGCCGAACGGCGGGAAGCGGGCTGTTGATCGAACGTCGCACGTCGGGGCGGGAAGAAGATCCACCCCGCGACTTTTGGGGAATCGTGCAGCGTCTCGGTCCCGGCATGATCATTGCGGCGGCCGTCGTCGGCTCGGGAGAGCTGATCGCCACGACCCGCACGGGGGCCGAGGCGGGCTTTACGCTTTTGTGGCTGATTTTGATCGGGTGCGTCATCAAGGTCTTCGTCCAGGTCGAATTGGGACGATACACCGTGGTTGCGGGACAACCGACGCTGGCCGCCTTGAACGAGTTGCCCGGTCCGCGATGGGGCGTGAATTGGGTGTTGTGGTACTGGCTGGTGATGTTCATCGTCAGTCTAGCGCAGTTGGGCGGGATCGCTCACGGTGTCGGACAAGCCTTGGCCATGGCCGTGCCCATCGACGGCAGTTTCGTTCAGCTGATGGAGGATCAGGATGCCTGGGATTCGGAAAAGGCCGCCATCGAACGAGAGCTTGCCGAAACCGGTCGTCCGCAGGCCGAATGGGCATCGGAAGTACGGCAGAGACTCGGTCGGCCTCGCCCCGATTACGGTCGGTCGGGCTACGAATTTACCGACGACATCGCGTGGGCGTGCTTGTTGTGCGTGGGCACGATCGTGTTGCTGGTCGTTGGCCGATATGCGCTGATCCAGCACGTATGCACGGCTCTGGTGGTCGCCTTCACCGTGGTGACGATTTTTTGCGTGGTGGCGATTCAACTGCAGCCCGAATGGGCTGTCGGGTGGCAGGAGATTCTGTCGGGCTTCGCGTTCCGATTGCCTCCGGCTGTCGGCGGATTGAATCCGCTGGCGACCGCCTTGGCCACGTTCGGAATCATCGGAATGGGAACGAACGAGTTGATCACGTACCCATACTGGTGCTTGGAGAAAGGTTACGCGGGATACACGGGACCGCGAGACGAAAGCCGGGAATGGGCCGATCGTGCTCGCGGGTGGATGCGAATCATGCGGATCGACGCGTTCGGCTCGATGATCGTCTACACCTTCGCGACGTTGGCTTTCTATTTATTGGGGGCGGCCGTGTTGCATCGTGAAGGCTTGGTTCCGGCCGGGGCCGAAATGATCGAAATGTTGGCCGAAATGTATGTCCCCCTGTTCGGCGCGTGGACGAAGTGGTTCTTCTTGTTCGGAGCCGTGGCGGTCTTGTATTCGACGTTCTTTTCGGCGAATGCGGGCCATACACGCGTGGCGGCGGATGCCGTCGAAGTGTTCCGCGGACGGCCGTTGTCGGACCGGGCACGTGCCGGTTGGGTGCGCGCGTATGCGGTCTTACTGCCGCTGTTCGCGATGGCGACGTTATTGCTCATTCGGCGGCCCGTCCAGCTCATTTTGGCCAGCGGCGTGATGCAAGCGATCATGTTGCCGATGCTGGCCGGTGCGGCGCTGTTCTTTCGCTATCGCCGTTGTGATCCTCGCCTGCGTCCCAGCATTGTGTGGGATCTGTTTTTGTG
>CAYVVR010000140.1:2397-8604 GCA_964454655.1 uncultured Planctomycetaceae bacterium
CGGGCTTGCTTGTTGCCGGTGTCGCCGGAGCCTATTTCACGCTGTTCAAGTAACCCCCGTGCCGGCTTCGTGCTCGACGGTCGGGCTCCCCGGCGAGTGCTACGAAGACTGAAAAACGGCCCATTGTCGACGGTCGACAACGGGCCGTTCGTGGGCTGAACCGGGACGATTGCGCGGCACGTGGTCGCATCGGCTATGAAACGACTAGAGCGCCCAACCGTCCGGCAAGATCGTGTCCTTGGGAACGACGATGATTCCGTCGCGAATCATGTGTGTTTCGCATTCTTCGCTGTCGGTGATGCCCTTGGTGTTCGATATGCGAACGTCGGCCCCGATACGGCAGTTTTTGTCGACGATGGCATTTTCGATCAGACAGTTGGCGCCGATACCCACCGGCGGGGCGCCCAGCTCGAGCGTCTGAGGACGCTCGGTCGTTTCGAAATAGTCGGCCCCCATGACGATCGAATTGCGGATGACCGAATTGGGGCCGATGAAGCATCGCAATCCGATCACGCTGTTTTCGACGACGGCACCGTCGGCGATGATGCAGCCGTCGGCGATCAAACTGTCGCGGACGGTCGCCCGATCGAAACGCGACGGCGGCAGGAAACGCGGCCGCGTGTACAAGGGGGCGTCGGGGGTTCCTAACGAGAACGGTCCGTTCGGTCGGGCTAGGCTCAAGTTGGCCTCGTAGAACGCGCGAATCGTACCGATGTCTTCCCAGTAGCCGTCGAACAAATGCAACTGCACGTGATGCGATTCGATCGAACTGGGGAATACTTCCTTTCCGAAGTCTTGGTAATCGGTTTTTTCGAGCAGATCGACCAGGACTTCGCGATTGAACAAGTAGATTCCCATGCTGGCGAGGCAGTCTCGGCCGCGGCTGTCGATCCCGTGCCGGTCGATCCATGCCGGGTCGACCCGAACGGAATCGAGCGCCTCTTGGGTTTGGGGCTTTTCGCAGAAGCCGACGACTTTTCCGGATTCGTCGACCCGCATGATTCCCAACGCCGAGGCGACATCCGACGTGACGGGGACCGAGGCAATCGTTACGTCGGCTCCGGCTTTTTGGTGCGTGTCGATCATCTCGCGGAAATCCATGCGGTAAAGCTGGTCGCCGGAAAGGATCAACACGTAATCGACGTCGGGGCGTTTCAGGTAGTTCAAGTTTTGCCGGACGGCGTCAGCCGTGCCCTGGTACCAGTCCGCACGCGTGAGGGTTTGTTGAGCGGCCAGAATCTCGACAAAACCACGGCTGAACGGATCGAAGTTGTACGTGGCGCGGATATGTCGGTGCAGGCTCACCGAATTGAACTGCGTGAGCACGTAAACGCGTTTCACACCGCTGTTGATGCAGTTCGAGAGCGGGACGTCGATCAAGCGATATTTTCCCCCGATGGGAACGGCCGGTTTCGAGCGAACTTTGGTCAAGGGGTAAAGCCGCGTTCCACGCCCCCCGCCCAGAACCAGAGCAATGACGTTTTTCATGATGAGACTCGCTTGCGAAGACCTCTCCCGGAATGATCGAAGAAAACCGGCGGCTCGACGAAGTTTCCCGGCAAAGCCGCGTTATCGCCGGGTCCCGTCGGCCGAGCACCCTAAGAGTGTACAACAAGCGACCTGCATTGAAAACGAACGGCGCGAGAACACTTCGTGATTGCAATACGAAAGTTAGCGAACCGTTAGCGTTTCCAGAAAATCTGCGGGCGTTTGTGTCGGCCGAACACAAAAAGGCATCTCCGCGTAAAAGGGGAAATGTCGCACCGGGCGGCGGACGGCTCGGGGTGCCCGGGCGCCGAGTCGGCTTTTCGGTGGGTTGCCCCCGTAGACGCGAAGCGTATCATTTACCTTCACAGGACATGTTGGGGCCGAGACGAACGGCCGCTACAGTGAGTGATTGCCTGGATTTCGGTTTCCGGATGGGAGAACGCGATGCTTAGCGAACGCATGGCCAAGGCATTGAACGATCAGATCAATGCCGAGTACTTTTCTTCGTATTTGTATCTTTCGATGGCGGCTCACTGCCAGACGATGAATCTGCCGGGCATGGCGCACTGGATGATGATCCAGGTGCAGGAAGAAAACGCCCATGTCATGAAGTTCTTCAACTACATCATGGAGCGGCGCGGGACCATCGAGCTTCAAGGGATCGAAAAGCCGCAGCAAACTTGGGACAGCCCGTTGGCCATATTCGAGGCCGCCTTTGCTCACGAGCAATACATCAGCGGTCGCATCCACGATTTGGTCAAGCTGGCCCGCGAAGAGAACGATCCGGCTACCGAGAGCTTCCTCCGCTGGTTCGTCGATGAGCAAGTGGAAGAGGAGGCTTCGGTCGACGAGATCGTCCAGCAGTTGAAGATGGTGGGTGACAACCCGGCTGCTTTGTTCTTCATCGACCGCGAGCTCGCGAAACGCACGTTCGTGCCGCCTCCGGGATTGGAAGGCGGGGCCGACGGGGGAGCGGCCTGATCGCGTTGTCGGTCGCCTCCTCGCGGACATGATCGCACAAGACTGCATCCGCCCGAACCGCGTCGTCGGCGGGAAATCCTGTTCGGCGACGCGGTTGGGTGTTTCTTGTCGGCGACGATCGTAGCGACCGCCACCGTCGCCGGCGGGACGACGCCAAAAATCGCGGCCGTCAGTGCATCTCCGTCGTAACGGGGGCCAAGGCGGGACGGTAGAAGTTGAACTGTACGTTGGGATGATCGGCCAGAAGGGACATCGGTACGGACGTATCGACGATGTGCTTCGAGATCATCAAGGTCGTCAGCCGCATGCCGAACGGGTTGTCGTGCATTCCCGCCTGCCAGATCGAGACCTTTTCGGCCTTCCAGGTTTCGTGAGGGCCGACGGTCGCCGCCCGCGTGGGAACCAGATCGAGTTGCCCACCGCCCGAGGTGCGGGCGTTCTGCATGATGGTCATCGGATGCAACTCCGTCACGCGAGTTTTGAGCTTTCGGTATACTTCCGGCGGGGGCGGTTCGTCTTTCCACTTACCGCGACGCTTCGGCGGATCGTTGAACGCCCAATGCTTGACGTCGCCTTGGCCGCCTTGCATGACGACGCAGCGAATGTCGTCGAAACTCTTCGAATACGCGTGCAGGTCGCCGATCGGAAAATGGAGATGCTCGTCGGGTAGGCGAAGGCGCTTGGGGATGCGGTTGAAGCAAAGCTCGAGATCGGCCCGGGCGAAGCTCAACGGATGATCGAGCGGCACCGGAGTGCCCGATTCGTCGACCCATTCGTCCATGCCCCAGAAATGCCCGTCGCGAACGTCCAGTTCCAGCTCGGCAACCAATCTCGCGACTAGGGGCAACTGTTCGGTCGGGCCGATCGGGCCGCAGATGCCGCACGGATTGTCGGCTGTCGATTGCCGCCAGGCGTTGATGTATTCGAGTGCTTCGGCCAAGTAGAACTCTTCGAGCGTGTCGTACATGACGACCTTGAAGCCGGGGCGGCTGAGCCGTTCGACTTGCCGGATCGTTAGACGCGCGGCATCGCGCAGTAATTCGCGATCGAGCGTTGTGTAGTCCCACCAATCGGCAGCCACTTTGCTGATCGGACGAGCCATGATCGGTTCCCCCTTTTCGGTTTTCGAGCGGTCGTAACAAGCCGCGTGCGGTGCGCTCATTGTGCCGGGACCTATCGGGGTGACGCAAGCAAATTCGAGGCGATTCCTGCGGTTCTGCCGCACAGGAGGGAAAATGATGCGGTGTCGACGTATGGTGGGGTAAATCGGCCGGGAGAAATCGGTCGTGTCGGTCGTGAGTGTGATGGCGGCAAAAACGATTTGTCTTGCGCCCGCAAACGGCTTTCGGACAAAAGGGGCGAGACGTCGATACCGACGATGGCGCGTCGCCGACGGCCGGTTCGGCCTCGCGCGCCGCCGGGCAAACGCGCGATCGATTTTCGAGTCACCGAACATCCACCATATCGGGGGAAGACGATGCGGAAAGTCATGTTGCTTGTCGCGGCCGCTGTGACGGCACTCACGGCCGGAAACGTTTGGGCCGGATGTCCGACTTGCGGTGGAAACGTCTGGTACGGGCAGTTGGGGGCCGCTCCGGGATGTTTTTCGGGCTACGGAAGCCTGCTGGTACCGGGGTGTTGTGAACACACGCCGAGTTGTGCCGATCACATTTGGGACGGGTACTGCGCGCAGAAACGTACCGATTGTTGGCGGCCGCATTGTGGAAAGTGTCGGTCGTGTGCGACGTGCCTACCGGCATCGCCTCGCTGTGTGCCTGCGCCGCGGGTCTCTCGAGGCGGATGTGCGGCGTGCGACGCCGTCCCGCGTGAATTGCCCACATTGCCGGAGATGCAAGACGAAGCCTCGCCTAGCCCGACTCCGGTCGAAGACGAATCGGAAACCGGGCCGAAGGTCGAGACGCACATTCGGTTTCCTTCGCTGGAACTCTCGGCCGAAGCACGTGTTCGACGGTTGCCGCGTCCGGATCAACCGCGGGCCTTTTGAATCGGAACGAATCGCTCCCCGGCGAGGAGGGGCACTTTTGAGGGGGTGTGCAAATCCAGCTTAAGCAGGGAGCCTGCGTGACCGATAAAAAAGTACCAGACCTATCGGGAGGGCGGGACTAAACGTCCCTTATTCTCAGGATGAAGATCATGGCAGGTCGACGGAACGGCTTGTCATGATCTTTTTTTGCGTCCCGAAATCACACTATTCGGTGAGAGAAACTGTTCGGCTGCGGCCTTCTTCGACGACGCGAAGTTTCCCCTCGCGGGCGAGCCAGCCGATCGCCTGCATGACGAGATCGCGGGGCCGATTCACCGCTTTGACGACGGCGGTCATCGACATGGGGCCCTCGGCATTTAGGGCGTGCCACACCGCGCCGGCCGTTTCTCCGATTCGGTTGACGTACGTCTCTTCCGGCATGATTTCACCTGTTCGAGGGCGTGAGCCGGTTTGTCGGGATCGTTCCTAGGTCTATCGAAGTATAGCGGATCGGCAAAACCGGAAAAACAAAAAGAACACTTCTGTGGGGTGGGTTGGTGCAGGGAATTTCCGGCGGCAACCGGCAACATTGGGATGTTCCACACGATCGGGCGGCTAATTCCAGCCGTCGTTGTCTCGGCCGCTGCGTTCTTTTTCTTCCGGGGTGAGGCGATCGTTCAGCTTGGTGATCCGTTTCTTGATGGCCAGTCGGGTGACGAGAGCCAACTTGTTCGTGCCCAACTTGTGCATCGCGCTGTACTTGTGGTTATCGACCGTGCTGGGCGAGATACCCAAGATGGCCGCGGCTTCTTTGACGGAACAGCCGAGACTGACCAGGCGAATGACTTCTTTTTCCCGCGGCGACAGCGCAGGCACCCTGCGTCGCGGCGAAGTGCCGGTCTGTGCCGATGCCGCCTTCGCGGCTGCCGGCTTTGCCGTCGCTTTCTTGCGTGTGCGAGGAACGGCCTTTTGCTTGGCCTTTTTCTTCGCGGCTTTTTTGACCTGCGTAACCTTCTTCTTGGTTCCTCGTTTAGCCACGATGCACCTCTTTCGCGTTCTGTCGTTTTACTACTGGACGGATCAGGGACGCCGACAAGCGGGAATGTATCGTGTTCGCTCCACGAACCATGGCGAGGCCCGTGGGCGTGTCGGAACGAGTTGCGAGCGAAGACCGCAAAACGCGATCATCGCCGAACGTTACGTGTCTTCCGGCAAGGTGTCGAAGGCTTGATAGTATTCGCGGCGCCGACGTTCCAGGCGATACGCCCATAGGCCGAGCCAAAGGGGAACCGCGGTAAAGACGGTTGCCATCGTGACGGCTTGCACCATGCCCCGAAACTCGAAATGGAAGGCGTACCATAGGAACATCAACACGGCACTCGCCCCGGGAATGGCGGCGATTCCCGTCGCTCCTAGGCCGATCAAGGTGACGCCGAGAAATTTCTCTTTCAGCACGTTGATTCCGCCGACGATCAACAGCACGCCCCCGACGGCGGAAAGGAATGTGGCCCCGAAGACCGAAAAGATGCAACAGCACGACACTGCCGTCGAGAGCAAGCCCGGCACGACCACGGTCATAAGTAGCACGAAACTTCCGTAGATTATCGCCGTCATGGCCTTCTTGCGTTCGGCCGTCCCCACAACGAACGGGAACGGGGGAATGTCGGAAACCGTAGTCCGTGGCGTTCGCGCGGCGGCGATCCGCGGATCCACGGTGTCGGCCTCGACCGGGTCGCCTTCTTCCCATAGCCGGA
>CAYVVR010000141.1:0-8574 GCA_964454655.1 uncultured Planctomycetaceae bacterium
AGGTTGTAGCCCATCACGCGAACCAGGTACCACTTCTTGACCTCGGTCAGGCCCCCAAGCCACACCCGACGACTGCCGCCGGTATCGCAGAGGCGGTCGAACGTCCGCTCGCAAGCCTCCAAGTGTTTCCGCTGAGGTTGATCCGGCAAACCTACCGGTACCCATCGCCAGCCGGATTCGGTCTAGTACAGGGAACACAGTTCTTCCACCCGCTCGTCGAACCGGTGTTTGGCCAGAAGCTCATTCAGCTTCCGGTAAAACACCGCACCGGGCGGACCGGTACTCTCGTCCCGTCGAATAGAAAACGACGGGTGTCGCGGTCGTTTTCTGCGTCCGAGCATCGTGATTGCCAACCTAGGCAAGTCGAACAACTATCTCTTGGCGTTACGTGCCGCTATTGTCTACCATCATCCGCATGTCGGAAAAAGGGTTTGCCAAGGGGAGTGAATTCTTCGGACGTAGCGGTACGGCAGTGGATTGTGTCCCACGCAAGCCAAGTAAGAAAGGTTCCGTGCTCAATCCATGTGACTGCATAATCGAAAAACTCGGCACCGCGATACACCGTGCCGAAAACCGCCTGATCGGGCCAGTGATAGCTCAGCCAAAAACGGAGGTAGTACAGCATTGCCAATCCACCGACACCCAACCAGGCCCGGCTACGTGCAAACATTACAAGCGGCAACGCCCAGCTCCAGTACCAGGGATTTTGTGTCGGAGAAAGCAACCAAAACCAGGCTACGATGAGAAAAGCCGTCCGCAGCCATTTGGCGTGCTCATCGGAACGGCGTACTCGCGAGAGCAGAGCGGCCGTAATCGTGAGGAAAATCAACGTTGTTACAAGCCGGACCGAAAGAAACGCCGCCTCCGAAGTATCAATTCGCAACCATCGCGAAACGGGGGCCGTCAGATTCTTTTTCCAGGGCTCGGGCAGTACGGCAAACCACGCACGCGGGGCCCCCTCAAGGTGCTGCCTGGGCGTGAGATTTTCCACGACCACCATGAACAACAGGTCGTTCATTTCCCAGTGTCGAAAAAATGCCGTCAGCCCCGATCTCGCGGGTTCCTCGAAGGACGCTGGTTGTTCCGCCGACGGAAACAACCGGGAACCGACGTTCACCGGCGAAGTGTCGGAACGGCTCAAAACGACCGCCGCTTCCCGCGGCATCATGGTCCACAGTAGTGCAGCCGTAGCAGCCGAGAATAGCGTAAGAGCGACTAATGTTCGTCGCCAGCCCGAGAAGCGATACCATACGGCCGCAAGTAGCGGGACCAATATGACTGGGTAAATCTTTGCCCCAACGGCCAACGCCCCTGCCACGGCCGAAAAGAACATCCACCGGCTGTTGAAATGTTTCGGCCTTGTGTTGGCCAACGGGCGGAGGGCGAGATACAACGCAAGTATGGCGAGGAACACCGCCAAGGAATCGAGGTGCCCCGTGTTGGCGATTTCCTTGATGATCAAAGGGCACCAACCGTACGCAACCGCCCAACCGATGTGCTTTCCGGATGCTCGCAGCAAAGCAACGATCACCAAGAGAGTAGCAAGATCGAACATGACGAAAGCCGCTTTCATCGCCAATATATGGCCGAACACACTTGCTCGGTCGGGCGTAAGCAGCGCAGCGGCAGCAAATACAGCCTGGCTTGTGGGAGGATAAATTGTCGTCAGTTCACCGTAATGAACGCGAGAAAGAATGGTATGCAATGGCGGACACGATAGCTCCAATTCCTTCAAACGCCGCAAGTCTTGGGGAAGGGCATCTTGTAAATCTGCGGAAAGCACCTGCTGAGGGCTGTAGCGATATGGGCTGATTCCCTGCGCCAGCACATTACCGTCCCAGATGTAACGGTAAATGTCGATTTCTTGAATCGGCCACGAAACGAAAATAAGGGCGCGAAAAAGTAGGCTCACCAGCAGGATCCCCGTTACAAGCCCGGTACTTTGCCGAAGCTTGAGCACCAAACGAAGAGAAATCCAGTAGCCCAAAAAGGCAATCGCAAAAATCGCAAGCACTTGCAAAATGGGACGGTCTGAAGGTTGCGTGCCGGGTGCGAAGCACCGGCTGAGCATTGCGATCGTGCCGTAAGCGCAGGCTTGAACAGCTGCCAGAATGAAGAGAGTTCCTTGGAGTGAAAACATTTTCCAAGAAACCGGCAGTTTTGCGTGTGGAATAGTCAACGCGTACTTCCACTATGATATTGCAACAGAAGACGGTTTCTGGGCAACAAGCGATACTTGGCGATCGTGTAGATGATTTTCACACCCGCCCGGACCGATCCCCACCATGTTCCGCTGATTTTGCTGGTGCCGACACGGCAGCGGTACGGTACAGGCTTCTCGATGATTCGCAATCCTGCTCGAACGGCTTTGATCTGCATTTCGATCGTCCAACCGAAGTTTCGATCCGACATTCCCAAACTACACAAAGCATCATAGTCAATCGCCCGAAACGGTCCCAAGTCCGAGTAGTCGGCGGAGAACAAGTACCGCATCAAAAAGCAAGCCAGCCGGTTTCCAAACACGCTCTGAAACGGCATAGCTCCCGGTTGTCGGCACCCCAACAACCGTGAACCGAGCACAAAATCGGCTTTTCCGCTAAGGATCGGCTTGACAAGCACCGGTAGTAGTTCCGGGTGATCGCTGTAGTCGGCATCGAGAAAAACGACTGCCCGCGGTGGATCGTGCCCCGCCTTGATCAGGGCGTCGATGGCTGCTAGGCCCCGCAGACAAGCTGCCCCGTACCCCCGCGCGACCTCGTGAACGACCGCGGCTCCATGATTCAATGCAACTTCCGCAGTGCGATCTTGCGAACCGTTGTCCACGACAATCACCCTGCCGACCTTCGGAAGGTCGTTCAGCACGAGTGGGAGCGAGCTTTCTTCATTCAAGGCGGGGATTACGACAATCACGTCTTTGAGCATCGGGAGTTCCCGTATGTGCTATACCGAAGTGCAGAGTGTGCGGCTAATTCGATCCACCGTGCTGTTGTTTATTATTTGTCGCCGCCAGCCGCCGGGGCCGACACAATCAACCCGCTGAGCCTCTCAAAGCGACAGCGCTCCCGACGTGGTTTGCCGCGAAAAAAATTCTTCGAATACATGTCGGTTGTGTGGCCTTCCCGTCGCGGTACGGCTTCACGGCGTCTAATTCGCGCGATTCGCGTGGAGGACGGTGAATCGCATCAATAACTCGCTTGTGTGCCAGGCTAATAGAGTTCAAGACCCCTCCTGGGAACGGTCACGGGGGTTGCCGTACCATTGAGCAAGCCGGGCTGGAGATACGCCAAGCAGGAAGCCAAGGATCATTTTTTGGTTGAGCCATGTGGTTCGCCAGGCACCGGCCGATTGCCAGCGGCGAGCGGATGTAACGACGCTGGATGGGAGAATCGTGATTCGGCCGAGCTTGCGCAGGCGTCGGACCAGTTCAAAATCTTCCATGACCGGCAAGTCGGCAAAGCCGCCGAGATGGTGAAACGTGTGGGCTTTGAGGAAAAGAGCTTGATCTCCGTAGGGGAAATGGAACAGTCGCGAGCGGAGATTAACTCCCAATTCAATCCAACGCAACGCACGCCGATCACCGTCGATGCGGAGACGGAATGCGCCGGCGACCGGTTCGAGACGCCCAATGCTCTTCGGGCGATCGAACACTTGGTGAACAAGGCGTGCGAATCGCTCGGGCAGACGCGTATCGGCATGTAGGAACAGGAGGATCGTTCCACTTGCCAGCGCGGCCCCGGTATTCATCTGTCGGGCGCGACCGGGCGGCGAAGAGAACACGCGAAAACCGGCTCGTTCAGCAATTTCCGGCGTCCCATCGGTGCTTCCACCGTCGACGATGATGGTCTCGACGTTTACACTGCCTTTCACGCTAAGCAGCGCCGGAAGAAGATGTTCCGCCTCATTCAGAGTGGGGATGATTACCGAGATCATTCCACGGGCGGCCGCGGCTGACTGCTGCACTCGGCGCCAGGTGTCCAAGTCTTCGGGGCGATCGACATCCGAGAGAACGGCTAGCTGGAAAACAGCGAGGGAAAGTTCTTCGGCGAGGCAGAGTGTCGCCCTGCCGACGAGTTCGCTTCCCCAGGGAATATTGTCGAACAATTGCGGTACGGGACGTCGCAAGCCGATCAGGTAGTATCCGCCGTCGGCGGCGGGGCCAAGAACCACGTCGCAATCATTCAAACGCGCGAATGCTTCGCCGAGCAGTTTGGGAGTGATCTCCGGGCAATCGCTTCCAATGATCACGACGCGTTCTGCGCCCTGTTGGAAAGCGCTCGCAAAAGCCTTTTTCATGCGGTGACCAAGATCGCCGGCCGCTTGGCGATGATAAGAAATTCCGTTACCGAAGTACGCGGCCATTTGTTCTGCGTTGCCGCCCGCGAAGCAGACTTCCAACGTCACCGGCGAAGCGTCGGCGAATCGGCGAGCGGTATCTAGGGTGCGCCGGGTAAGTTGTGCGGAAAGGACGGCGGCCCCGTGGTTCCCCAGCGCCGGAATCAACCGGGTCTTCGTTTTCCCCGGTTCGGGAAATCGTGTGAAGATGATCAAGCGTTGTTGCATCGTTCGGCAATCAGTGTGCTTTGGAACCCCATTGTCGGCGAAACGTACTCGACGGGTAAGATGTCACCAAGAAGCATAACCCCCGATCGAAATTGGTGGCCGACGGCCGGGATAGGCTGGTTCACGGATATCGTGGCCCGCTACAGCTCGAACCGAAGGCAAAACACGAGTAACAGCGGTGATGCTTGAGTCGCACGCGAATCTGAACACTTTCCTTCAGCGTGCCGCCGAGGTCGAAATCTTCATCGTCATCGACCAGAGTGCAGGCATATACCCGAACGTTTCCGGACTTCTTGACGATCATCCGGCCGTAAGCGCACATGTATTCGGCACGCTGCTCAGAGGTGGTATACGTGGTCATGCAATTTTCGGTGATGTGGGGGACATCGGCGATTGATCCAGGACGGAGAAAATCTGAGAATCTTACGATCGGCACGTTCGGTGGAAGGCCGGCCTGTCGAAAGATCGGTTCGTAGCTTCGGTCTATTGCGGCACTGTCCTCGTCCGGAACCGCCAGGCGGGCGATCGACACGGGAAACCCCGCCGCGTGGAGCATTCCCAGCGATTCCATCGCCGTTCGGAAGTTGCCGAGACCGCGAAACTGGTCGTGTTTTTTCGGATCGGGGTGATCGAGACTGACACGAAAGGACAGCGTGTGCGGTTTTTCACGTAGTTTGACGATCTCGTGGAAACGTTTGCGTACCGGTTTTGTCCCGTTGGTCAGCACCAGACAAGGAAGATGGTCGAGGCTGAAATCGAGAATCTCAAGGAAGTGGCGATTCACGAACGGCTCACCGCCGGTAAACGCCAGACGCTCGACACCCAGTTCTAGGGCCTCTGCGATGAACGGCTTTACGTCGTCGAGGCTGATCGCTTCGATCCGGCGATCTCCCGGCTTGGAGCCTTCGTAACAAAAGCGGCAAGCGAGGTTGCAGTTCGTGCCCGTGTGAAACCACAATTCGGTCAATCGCCTGCTTTCGATGTAGCCCCGGCGTTGTCCCTGGGGCGTATAAAGCCACTGCGGGGCTTCGCTCTTGTCTCGCAGCGGAACGGTCGTTTGGACCGAATCAGCAGCAACTGTCGCCTTCGGTGCATGTGCTGTGCGCTTCGGTGGTGACATCGTACGATTGTCCTTTCGTTTCTCGTGGATGGCGGAATACAGGCCGGCTGCAATCGAAGGGGACAGCCTCTTCCAGCGGTACGGGGCGGCGTGGCTCAATGAAGATGAAGCAGTCCTTGTAGGGGGATTTTTGCAACAGCCGGAATGTCTTGTCGCAAACGGCCATCCGTTCGCCGCGGTAGTATACATGCCCGTCGTCGTCCTCCACTTTCTTGAACGGCCCTCGGTAGACGACTGCTTGCTTCCGTTCTAAGCACGGACCTTGCTTGCCCTTGTAGGCCACCAGCGTCAGCGAACGAAATTCGATACCTTCCACCGTACGCCACGGATCGGATTGCCTCGCCGCGATGTGAACGCCATAGAAACCAGCTTCCGCGAATACCTTGAGGAACTCATCTTCGCGAAACGCTCCGGAGATGCAGCCGGACCAAAGTTCCGGGTTGCGTTGCATGTTTTCCGGCACATCCTCGTCGGCAACAATGTCACTGATTGCCGCCCGGCCTCCCGGCTTCAGCACACGATAGATTTCGGCGAACAGTTGTCGCCGATCTTCAGGGCGCACGAGGTTGAGAACACAGTTGGAGACCACACAATCAATCGACTCGTCCGGAATCATCGGTTGCTCGTGACGTAAGCGTTGCTCGATTCGACGGAGAGCGATCCATTGTTCGGGCGTTTCGATCGGCAGGCCGCGAGTATGCCGGGTTAGCAGTTCCAAATCGAGAGCCAGATCTTGGATCATTCCGTAGCGAAACTCTACGTTGGCGTAGCCGAGCCGTCGGGCTACTGTGGATTGGTGACGCCGGGCCAAGGCGAGCATGTCGCGGTTGCAATCCACGCCGATTACACGGCCCTGTGGGCCGACGACTTGTGAGAGAATGTAGCACGCCTTCCCGCCGCCGGATCCCAGGTCGAGCACCGTTTCGGCTTCTTGCACGTAGGGCGTGGGATCACCGCAACCGTAGTCGCGATCGCGAATTTCATCGGGAATTACGTCGAGGTATTCTCGGCGATAATTCACCGGACAGCAGAGCGCGGCTTCCGTCTTGCGGGCAGCGACGGAGTACCTTTGAACCACCGCCGTTTCTTTACCGTGGTCGTTCACATGCTCTTTCGTGTTCATTGTTTCCTGCTTCCTTGAAATGGGTGGGTTTGTGGTTCGCGTGGACGTGTGTCGGATCAACGGGGCAGATAACAATCTCTCACGCTTCACCATCTTCGCTGTAGTCGTTACGCACGGTTCCCCACGATCACTCGCTAAGGTCCGGCCCGCATTGGGCCGAGACGGCCGGTTCGTGTGCCTTCCAGTTTTTGGAGTTCGGCATTCATGAGGCGAATTGTCGCTTGCGAGACGCTCTGCGCAACGAAACAGAGGCAAATCTCATAGATCGATCATTTTCTTTCCTCTCTTCTCTGCTCAGCGGATCCAAGCCAGCCACTTGCCGAACATCCACTTGACAAACGGTGTGAGACGCGAGCGGTTGTACAAATCTCCGACCTTGCGGATGGCTTCGGCTTGCGTCGGATACGCGTGAATCGTAGCAGCGATCTTTTTCAGGCCCAAACGGTACGTCATCGCAAGCGTCATTTCTCCGATGAGATCACCAGCATTGGCAGATACGATCGTCGCTCCTAGAATTTTGTCCGTCCCTTTTTGGGCATAGACGCGGACGAAGCCCTCGTTCTGGCCCTCAAGCACGGCCCGGTCGACTGTGTTGAACGGTTGTGTGTATATGTCGATCGGGATGCCCTTTTCCTCTGCCTCTTGCAGGGTAATTCCGACGTGGGCGATTTCGGGAGATGTGTAGGTGCACCACGGAATCACCAGCGAGCTTGCTTTCCCTCGCCCAGCAAAGAGGGCGTTGCGGATGACAAGTCGCGCCATGAAATCGGCGGCGTGGGTGAACTTGTAGCGCGAGCACACATCGCCAGCAGCGAAGATCCGGCGGTTTGTCGTTCTTAGGTAATCGTCTACGTGGACACCTGTTTTCGTGTCATAGCCGACACCTGCCGCCTCAAGGTTCAGTGCCTCGACATTTGGGGATCGTCCGGCTGCGATTAGCAGGCAATCGACAGTCTCGTGATATTGTTTTCCGTGCGATTCCAAATGGATCACGATCCCTTCAGGGGAGCGGGAAAGCGACACACGGCGTGCACAACAATGCACGTGCACGCCGTCGCGTTCTAGGGAGTTCTTCACCAGCTCCGCCGCCTCGCGTTCCTCTCGCGGGAGAATGCCGTGAAGCGATTCGACGAGAATAACCTCGGCGCCGAATCTCGCAAACGCTTGAGCGAGTTCACAACCGATCGGACCGGCGCCGATCACGCCGATTCGGCGGGGAAGTTCCGTCAACGAGAAAACCGTCTCGTTTGTCAAATAGTCGACTTCGTCAAGTCCATCGATGGGCGGAGATGCGGCCCGGGCACCGGTGGCGATCAGTGCCTTACGGAACCGAAGTGTGTGCCCGGCTACTTCGACGGCGTCGGGGCCGGAAAACCTGCCCTCGCCGAAAAACACGTCGACGCCTAGCTTCTGGAATCGCTCGGCGGAATCGTGACGGCTGATTTCGGCGCGGAGCCTGCGCATCCTCTCCATTACAGCGGCAAAATCCGGGCGCCATCCGTCGGGAACGTGTACGCCGAAAGCGGCGGCATCGCGCACGGCAGCTGCAATCCGCGCGGCGCTGATGACGGCCTTCGACGGTACGCAACCGTAGTTAAGGCAATCGCCCCCGAGAAAATGCCTTTCGACGAGGGCGACCTTGGCTCCCAGGCCGGCCGCTCCGGCCGCGGCCACCAGCCCCGCAGGGCCCCCGCCGATGACGACGAGATTGTAGCGCCGTGCCGGTTTCGGCGCGAGCGCGCCGTGAACGCCGACTGATTCGCCTCCCGCG
>CAYVVR010000142.1:0-286 GCA_964454655.1 uncultured Planctomycetaceae bacterium
CGTGGATTTTGGACAATGCGTGGTTTCCCGCCGAAGGCTACCGCGGGTGCGACCTGGCCATCCGCGCCGTCGAAGGCGATGCCGTCGTGCGCATGGTGCGCGTGATCAAGCTGAACCCACTCGCGTGCGAATCGCACCCTTGACGGGGAATTCCCCGCACGGTTGCAAGCCTATTCGACCCGACAGATGCAACACTTCAAGTAGTCGTTTTCGCGACAGGTAACGGCCACCGGATGGTCCGGTGCCGCGCGGCGTGCCTCGAGGATCTGCAAATCGCGGCGAGTTT
>CAYVVR010000142.1:296-8564 GCA_964454655.1 uncultured Planctomycetaceae bacterium
GCCACGCCGTAGAGCATTTTGATGAAATCTTCCTGCGTCACGCTTCCCGAACAACTGCACGTGACCAACACACCGCCCGGTTCGAGCACCGACACCCCCAGGCGATTCAACCAATGGTAGGCTTTCAATGCCTCGCGTAGTTGCTTGCGGCTGCGGGCGAACTTCGGCGGATCGAGAATCACGGCATCGAAACGTTCGCCCGTCGAAGCCAACGACTCCAACGTCTTGAACGCGTCGCCTTGCTCGAACCGCACTTGAGAAACGGCGTTTTGCCGGGCATTCAATTTCGCCAACAAGAGTGCGTCGGCGGCGCCGTCGATTCCCAAGACTTCGCGTGCTCCGCCGAGCCGCGCCGCCGTTACCGCGAATCCACCGGTGTAGCAAAAGACGTCGAGAACCCGCCGTTTTTTCATGTACCGCGCGGCGGCGGCCCGGTTTTCTCGCTGATCGAGATAAAATCCCGTCTTGTGCCCTCCGACCAAATCGACGCCGAAAGTCACACCGTTCTCTTCGATCAAAATGGGACCTTCGGGAGCCTTGCCGCGTACCGTTCCCGACTCGATGTGCAATCCTTCGGCCTTGGCGATCGAAGGCTCGGTGCGCAACAAAATGCCTTTGGGCGAGAACTGCCGCTCCAGAATATCGAGAAACGTATCGATTCGCTGAGCAATGCCCAGCCCCGTCACCTGCACGACCAGATAGTCGCGATAGCGATCGACGATCAGGCCGCTCAATCCGTCGCCTTCGCTGTAGACGACGCGGGCGGCACCGTGCGGATCGTCGTAGCCGATCATCTTTCGCAATCGCACGGCACGCGCAATCCGCTCTTCCCAAAACGCCTGGTCGAGCGCCGCGGGCGCATCCCAACGATAGAGCCGCACACGCAATCGACTGCGACCGTTGTACAATCCGCGGCCGATGAACCGCCCTTTGTGCGAGTACAGGTCGACCTCGCCGCCGTCGGTCGGCTCGCCTTCGATCCGCTCGATGCTTCCGGCGCGCACCCAGGGATGCCGCGCCGCGAGCGTTTTCAAGGCGTGGGGAGCCACCGTGATCTTGGGTATCAGTCCGGCAATCATGAAGCGTTTCTCGGAAGCGTGTTCACCAAGGGAATGTCGCCCCGCTATTCCATCCGACCGATCGTTTCGTCGATGCACTCATCCAAATCGGGAAGCTCTCGCACAGCCTCCACGATTCGCGGATGGGCGAATATTCGCACACGTTTCACGTAGTCGTCGAACTGTTCATCCGCCAGCGCCCGCACGACCGGAGACGTCTCGTGCAACGACCGATAATCTTTCGTCTTCAGGAAGAACACATCGACCTTGAACTGAATTTCTCGGCCCGGCGGCGGGGCGTCGATAAGAATCTCTTGCGGTGCGATCACGCGTCGCAGGCGTTTGCTCAGCGACACGGCCAGGTTATCGCCGAAAGCCGTCAGCCAGTCGTAGGTTTTTCCGCGAAAATATCGATGTAACTCGGCATTTTCGAGCACGTCGAACTGTCGCACTCGCTTGTAAAGCGAACGCCGCGACCCGAACAAACCGCTCAGCAAGTCGCCCGCCCCCTGATCGCCGACATGCCGCCGGATGTATTCGATGAATTCCCAATCGCTCAGTCGAAACAGGTAATCGAGATCGAGCGATCGGTAGACCAAGAAAAACGCCCGCTGCAACATGGCCGTTGCCGACCGCACGGCGTGATGCCAATAGACTTCGCTGAACATGACGTAGCGGGCGAAGACCATCAACTCGGCGGCGGTTTTTCCTTTTTCGGTGATCGCCAATCCGTCACCCGCCTCATTCACGCACAAGCTGCCGATCAAGCGATGTTGATCGAAATTCCGCCCGTAGGGCACGCCCGCATGAAGGCTATCGCGAAACAGGTAGTCCATTTTGTCGATGTCGATCGGCCCCGACAAAATGCTCATCAGCATGCGGGCGGCCGGATCGTCGGCGTTCTTGCCGCTGAGCAAGTCGACCACGTCTCGCGGATTGATGTGCCATTCGTCGCGTAATACGTCGGCGATTTCGCCTTCCAAAATGAAACTGTTGGCGAAGAGCTCGTGCGAGGGAACACCCGGCAAATCCAGATCTTCGATCGGATGACAAAACGGCCAATGCCCCACGTCGTGCAACAGGGCCGTTGCAATCAGCAACTCGGCATCCTCGGGACGAACCAGCTTTGCAAATCGAGGGTCGCCGGCCAAGTGCTTCAGAAACAGCAGCGCCAATCGATACACGCCGAGCGAATGTTCAAAACGCGTGTGATGCGCCGCCGGGTATACCAGCGACACCAATCCCAACTGGGAAATCCGGGACAGGCGACGCATCTCGGGCGTATCGAGCAAGTGCCGCACGCGCGGCGTGAGCGGAACGTCGGTTTCCGGGGGAATGCGTACCAGATCCCGACGCGAGTCGAGCGCCCGCAACTCCGGTATGTCGTCGATCGCCTGCATCCTGGCTTCTTTCGTGTTCGCCCAGCGCTACGAAACAGAACGCCTCGCTTGCCGCCGCTCTCCCACGCACCCACCGTCGCATAAACCGCGTGGTGTCGGCTCGAGGTCGCGTCGACGCGGCTACGTTACATCAGCGGCAACACGTCGCGTCCGATCTCCCATATCCAGCCCACCCCGGCCAGACCTCGCAAGATGACGATCACCAGGGCAAAGAACGTGAAATGGGCGAAGCCGCTTCCGTATTCCAAGTCCATCGCCCCCAGGCCGACGAACGCGCCGATGAAAAAGAAGGGCACGGCAACGAACCACGTCCAAAGTTCCTCGGTAATGAATTGCCCGGCGACCCACTCGAAGGCCAACCACAACGCGACGTATGCGACGGCGCAGATGGCCGCCCGCACGTACAAGGCGGTTCCCGAGAGCGGTTCCAGATCGTCTTGATGTTTCAAGAAGGCGTGACCGGCCAGCGTCAGCAGCGGCGACACCAACAGCAAACCGACGAGGCGCCCGATCATCCCCTCGAACAATCCGGCCATGCCGCCGAGAAACGCCAGCGCAGGCACGAGTACGACGCCGGCCCCGATCAAGATCCATTGCGTCGTCGTCAGCCTGGCGTGTTTGCGTTCGATCGGCTTGAGAACGAGTTTGCCGTCCAGACCGCGTCCGCCGTCGGCGAACTCGCCGGGCGCATGGATCTTGACCTGTTCCTCGGGCTTGGGGATGCGGATGATCGTTTTACAACTCGGGCACGGCCCTTGCTGACCGGCAAATTTATCACTGACGGTGAACCGCTTTTTGCACCCGGGACAAACTACGAAGATCGCCATGATCACCTGCCGCTTGCGCTGAAAAGTCCCTTCTCGTTCCGAGCGAGCGCCCGAAGAATGATGCCACGTCGAGCGATGCAGGCGTCGATCCGCCTTGCCGCGCAGGACTGCCTATGCTGCCGATTCCCCTAGTGTGGCAGACCCGATGTGCGTGTCAAGGCTGCCCACCGTCGACGCTTTGCACGGCGGGAACAGGCCGATTGCTCGAGCCGAAACTTGCCATCCGGCCGCATCCGACTACCCTGAACATCGCCGCGGGGGACTCGCCTCCACCCGCTCGGTCACCGTCGTCAGTATCCTTCTTCTCGATCGGAGAGTGGATCATGCCTTGGCTTACGACGCGAACCTCGAATTCGTGTGCGATTCTTGCCGTGATTCTGGCGTGGAGCGTTTCGATTCTCGGCACGGCCGACGACGCCTTCGCGGAACCGCCTTCTGCAGAAGAACTGCGGGCCGGATACAACTTCTTGCCGACGCCGGTCTACTCAGAGGAAGACGATGCGCGGATTCTCCGCCTGTTCGAAGGGCTGCGAGTCGCCGACATATCGGACGCCATGGACCGTTTGGGGTTGGCCGGCAAAGGGTTGATGTCGCCCGAAATTCATCCCGCCTGGAAAGATACGAAGACGTTGGCACACCGCTTCGTGGGCATCGCCGTGACGGTGCGATACGTGCCCGCCAATCTTCCGAATGCCTGTTTCGACTCGACCGAGGCATTCGATGCCTGGGTCGGAAAGTGGTACCAAGAACTTTCGCCCGAACCGTTCGCGCCGCTGATCCGGCCGGGAACGGCCTTGGTCATCGACGACGCCGATACGGCGGACGTGGGCTCGATCGGCTCGAACAACATCATGGGATGGAAAAAACGCGGCTGCGTGGGCGTCGTGACCGATGCCACCGCCCGCGATACCGACGAAATCGCCATTGAACAAATTCCCCTGTACTTCAAGCACCCCGGCCGAGGAATTCGCCCCGGCCGCAATCTCGTCGAGTCGGTCAACCGCCCCGTCGAAGTGGGCGGTGTACTAGTCATGCCGGGGGATGTGATCGCCGCCGACGGCGACGGCGTCATCGTCGTGCCGCGTCGATTCGCCGAACAGACGGCAACGTACGCCCGATCCGTCTTGGAAAAAGACAAACAAGGTCGCCGGGCACTCTACCGGGAACTCGGCCTGCCCGAGGACGCCACCGTCCGCTAACGAACCACCATAACGGGGGAACGTGAATGCGAATTTTCCCAAGTTGGCCTTTACTTATGGGGGATTTTCGGGTCCATTTTCCGATATGAACCGATCGGTGCGAGTGCGGGGCGACTCGGCAACCGGGAGAACAAAGAGAAGCTATAGCGATTTCGACGAATCGGGCGATGCCCGCCCGTCGTTACCACCGAACCATTACCAATGAGACTCTTCCCTCGCTTCGGATGGCGTGGAAAGGGCTCGTCACTCGTCGTCGGTAGCACATGGCTTTTGGTGAAAACGGACGTTCCCATGAGCATTCGCGTGGATCCATCGCATACCCCGGGTCGCCCGCACGGAGCGCGTCGCGCCCGGGTTCGCCTCGCCCCCTGCGATCACGACCTGACGATCGTCATCCCGGCCTACAACGAGGAAGCCCGACTTCCCTCCACTCTGCGGCAACTGGCGGCATTCGTCGAGGATGTCGATTTCGATTGTCGCGTGCTGGTGGTCGACGACGGAAGCCGCGACGCCACGCCGCGTTTGGCGGAGCGGTTCGGGCCGCGATTTTCGACCCTGATCATGGACCAGCAAGGCGGCAAAGGCCGCGCCGTTCGACACGGCATCCTGCAAGCGACCGGCCGCATCGTCGCCTTTACCGACGCCGATTTGCCCTACGACATGCAGGCGATGATCGACGGATACCGGATGATCGATGCCGCCGAGACCGACATCGTCTTCGGCGCCCGCGATGTGCCCGGTGCCGAGCTCGAGGCCGTGCGCCGCCTGAGTCGTCGATTGGCCACGCGGGTGTTTCGAGCGATCGTGCAGATTCTCGTCTCAGGTGATGTCGGCGACACGCAATGCGGCCTCAAGCTATTTCGGCGTCGAGCGGCGGTCGATATCTTCTCGCGTGCCGAAATCGACGGATTCGCCTTCGATACCGAGATCGTGTTACTCGCTCGCCGACTGGGTTACCGGTATCGTCGCATTCCGGTCCGTTTGCTGAACGAGTACTCGTCGACCCTGTCGCTGTCGCGACATGCGTTGCCGATGCTGTGGGAAGTGGTGCGTCTGTGGTGGCGATCGTTGGATCAGGCGTTTCCGCCCGCCTCGGCTTTTTCGGAACGCGATCTGGCCGCGCTCGACGAGCAGAAGACCGATCGCACCGACCGGTTGGCCGCTTGAACCGTTCGATGTAGCAGGCCGCCGCCGTCGCGTGTAGAAGCCGAACGTCCCACACGAGGCACATGCGTGGTCATACCGGTGAAAACGAAGATGAGCCCCCCTCCGTCGAATGGTCGCCTAACCGTGCTGCTTCACGCCGACGACTTCGGCATGAGCGATTGGGTGAACGCAGGCATTGGCCGCGCGTTCGACGAAGGATTGCTGACCGGCACGAGCCTCATGGCGAACGGCCCGGCGGCCGAACGGGCCCTCGACCTTTGGCGCGAGCTGGATCGACGACGGCGGGAAGACATTCTTCCCTCTCGCGCAATGCGTCGATCGGTGGGAGATCAAGCCGCGCGATTCGATTTGGGCATTCATTTGAACCTGACGGAAGGCCGCCCTTTGAGCCGCGGCTTTCCGAGCGTTTTCACCGACGCAAACGGCTGTTTTTTGGGAATCCGGCGACTGTTTCCTCGCTTGCTTCTTTTCGGCCGAAAACACCGTGACGCGATCGAAGCAGAACTACGCGAGCAGATTTCGTTCCTGGTCGAACGCGGTATTCGCCCCGATCATCTCAACGGTCATGAGTACGTCGAAACGGCGCCGGTGGTCGGACCGATCGTCGTACGCCTGGCCAAAGAATACGCCATCCCCTACGTCCGACGTGCCGTCGAATTGCGTCCGCTTGTCGGCCTTCGCCACGGGAGACATTCGTCTGCCGACTACGTTCTAGCCGCCGTCAAACAGGCCTTCGCGAAGCGGTTTGGACGTCGTCTACGTGCCGCCGGATTCGCCACGAACGACGCGTTCGTCGGTGCCAACCACGCCGGGGAAATTCGCTTGCCGCTGCTGCAAGCCCTGATACCGCAAGCGGTCGTCCGGGGTATCCGACGCTTGGAAATCGGCCTGCATCCGGCCGATCCCGCCCCTGCCGAATCGCCGCATGCGATCGATGGATGGCACGATCCGTTGGCGACGCGACGCCCGGAAGAAGCCCGCCTGTTACGCGATGAGGCACTTGCCGGACTGCTGCAACAGACCTGTTGCCGATTGGGCCGAATGCACGAAGCCTCGAAAGGCCCTAGCACGTCGCAGGCCGCCCCGCGGCGTACCATGATCCCGGCGGCCTGACCGACACCACCCCCGGGCACTACGAAACAAGCGGCGAAACAGAAGTAGAGGAAGTGTCAATGAATGAGATTTCGCGCGAAAAAGGAACCGACACGACGGTTTCCGCCCCTCCTCCGGCGAAATTCAACGTCGCCGCGTTCGCGCGTCGTCATCCTTGGGAAACGATCGGTTGGTTTCTGCTCGTCGTCGCCTTGTGTGTCGGTTCGGTGATGTCCGTCTTGCGGGCGTACCACGACAAGGGCGGCACCGATTTCCCCGAGTTCCACGCGGCCGGCCGGTATATCCTCGAACACCACGACCGTGATCCGAAGTCGATCTTGTACAACTACCTACCGTCGATCGACGCGCCTTTTGCGCTGCTGGCATGGCTACCGATGCCCGTTGCCGCGGCCGTGTACTACGTGATCAACGTCGGCTTTCTGTTCGGATTGATGCGGGCGTTGTACCGCTACGTCCTTACCGACATCGAACCGACACTTCGGCGTCAGGCCGCGTTGGGGGCGATCCTTTCGGTTCTTCCCTTGGCGCTCGACGGCATGGTACTCGGCGCGTTTCACCTGGCGATGGTCTGGCTGCTGGTCGAAGGTCTCGGCCGAATCGCCGAAGGACGATCGACCTCCGGCGGAATAATCCTGGGTACGGCCGTCTGGGTCAAGTTGCTTCCCGTGGTCGCCGTCGCGTACCTGATTTGGAAACGCCGTTTCGCGCCCGCGGTCATTGCCGTGGTGACGGTAATCGTGATCGATCTGGCGCTCAGTTTGATCGCCTTCGGACCGGCGGGCACCATCGACACCCATCGCGAGTGGTGGACGCAACACGCCTCGGCCACGACGAGGCGACAATTGACCGAACCCGGCCTCATCGACGAGGACCGCCTGACGAATCAATCGCTGCCGATCGTTTTACGGCGATTTTTGACCGACTTCGGACACACGCCCGGCAATCCCCGGAACCTGCTGACGATCGCCCATTTGACCGGCCCCCAACTCACCTGGATTTATCGCGGGTGGATCGTCATCATGATGATAAGTTTGGCTTGGTATTTTCGACATCCGTATGGAAAAATGCCGCCGGAACGCGCGAAAGGAGAAATCGGGCTAGTCGCGTTGGCGACGGTC
Organism: uncultured Planctomycetaceae bacterium; assembly: GCA_964454655.1. Lineage (GTDB taxonomy): Bacteria > Planctomycetota > Planctomycetia > Pirellulales > Thermoguttaceae > CAYVVR01. The sequence goes on from CAYVVR010000142.1 coordinate 8,179, forward strand.
TGGATTTCCCCGGTCGTATGGGGGTATCATCCGACCGCGGCGGCCCCGGCGTTGGCCTGGATCGGCGCCCGACGCGATCGGTTTCCGCTTTTTGTGTGGCCGGCGTTTGTCGTGTGGTTTGCGGGCATGGCCGGTCACGCGTCGAAGGTCACCGCGGCTGCCGGAAGCGTCTTGTGGGCGAGTTTCGTCGTCGGCCTGATATTGGGCCGGCTCGTTCATTGTGAAACCCGTACACATGACGCCGATTCGGTCGACCGAGAAACGCCCGCAACCGACGCCCGACAAGCTACGGCGTTCGACCCATGATTTTCGCGGCGGCCGGCCGTTTTGTGTCGGCACCGCCTTGCAGATATCGACACGATGCACATCCTCACGCGTTACATTCA
>CAYVVR010000143.1:0-5371 GCA_964454655.1 uncultured Planctomycetaceae bacterium
TGTGGGCGGCGTTCGTCCTGTTCCTGATCGTGTGGGTGTTTCGTCGGCTCGGACGTTCCCATCGCAGCCTGGAAGCCACCGCCCGCCGAATCGAAGCCGAGTTGCCCGAGCTTCGCAGCAACTTGATCAACCTGATCCAGCTCATCGACGACACCCGCAACGAAAACCGGGCCTTTTGTCTGGCGGCCGTGAATCATGCCGCCGGGCAGATCGGGCACATCCGCTTGGAAGAAGCGGCCAAACGCGAAACTCGCTGGGGGCGGTTCGTCTACTGCATGCAGACGGCCCAAGATCTCGTGGAGTGGACGGGTGTTCTGCTGGCATTAATCGGCATCACCGTGGCGTGTAACGTTCTTATTCCGGGATGGGGCTCTGCCGGTTCACGGCTTTTGCAGCCGTGGCATTTTGTCCCGGCCCAGGGTGAAGTGCGCATCGTCGACGTCAAGCCGGGAAATGCCGAAGTTCTGGTCGGTTCGTCCGTCACCGTCGAAGCACGCATTGAGAACCCCGAAAAGAAAGCTTATGAAGGCTTCCTCTTCATTCGCCGCGACGAAGAGCCGGAAGAACGGCTTCCGATGGCCGTCGACGAAACATCGACGGTGTACACGTTCACGGTTCCGGCGGTTACCGAACCGATGGAATATCGTGTCGAAATCGGCGATTCGCAAAGTGAAATCTATCGTTTGACCGTGTGCGAGAAACCGACGGTCGCCGATTTGGAGGTCACATACCGATATCCGACCTACCTGAGACGGCCCGCCGATACGTTCCGGCAACAAACGGCCGATCTCGAAGCCCCGCAGTATACCGAGGCCACCTTGCGTATCCGTCCATCGACGCCCATTGCCCGAGGATACGTTGATGCCGAGCGAGGGAAGATCGTCGGCGAAGTCCGCGAGAACGGCAATTTGTTCCTCGTCGATATCCCGATGATCAACGACGGTACGTTTACCATCCATCTCGAAACGGCTTCCGGTTACAGCGATCCCACCCCACGTGTGAACCGAATCACGGTCGTTCCGGATCATCCGCCTGCGGTCGAGTTACTCAAACCGGGGCGCACGAGCACCGCCGCGCCCGGCGATGCGTTACCGGTCAAGATTCGCGGCCGCGACGACTACGGAATCAGCCGCATTCGCCTCGAAATGCTCGTCAAAGAGGCCCCAGCAGAAGGTTCTGCACCGACCGTCGTGCCGGACGACATCCCCAGCACGGTCCATGTGTGGACGGAGTTCGAAGGAACGACCACGGTCCTTGCCGACTACACATTGGAACTCGATCCCGAAAAATTCGAACCCGGCCAGATCGTCATGCTGCGAGCCGTCGCCTGGGATACGCGCGATGTCGGTTCGTGGGGGCTCGATTTGCGTCCTCAGGAAACCACGGGCCCTTGGCACACCATCTCGCTGATCTCACGTGAAACCCGCGACGCCGAGAAACTGGCTTCGATCGAGAGCTTGCGGACGGCGATCTTCCGCATCCTCGAACAACAAATCCGAGCGAGAGCCACCACGGGGCGATTGGTCGGAACCGATGCGGGCGTCGATTTGACGGCCGGCTTGGCCCTGTCGAACGAGATCCGCACGCGTCAAATCGACATCCAGAAACAAACTTCGGATCTGGTTGCGACGATCAAAGACACCGACAGCGAAGAACGCCGTACGATTCGGCGCATTCTCAACACGCTGGCGGTGGGCGAAATGCTCCAGGCGGTGGACCTTGCCGACCGGCTCACGAAAACAAAAGATGCCTCGCGACTTCGGCCTCAAGCCGAAGAACTCTCGCAGACTCAGGCCAAGATCATCGACATCTTGCGGCGTCTGCTCGACGTAGCCAGAAAAGCACAAGCCGAAATGCTTTCGGAAATGGAGCGACGCTCGACAGGCGACCTACCCGACGACGTCCGCGACAAGCTCGAGGAAATCCACGCCAAGATGCAAGAGTTCCTCGAACAGCAAAAGAAGATCATCGAAGCCTCGGAAGAGCTGGCCAAGACGCCCGTCGAAGATTTCACCGAAAAAGAAGAACAGCTCCTGAAAACCCTGGCCGCGCAAGAAGACGACTGGTCCCGGTTCATGCAGGAAGCACACAGCGATCTGAGCAAGTTGCCCGAGCAAGATTTCTCGAATTCGACTTTGTGTAAAGAGCTGAACGAAATTCAAACCGAGCTGAAGATGGCCGAAGACGCCTTGCTCAAGAAATCGGCCGACATCGCCGTTCCGCTCGAGCAGTTGGGCGCCGAAATGGCGGAAGAGATCACGACAAACCTGGAAAAATGGCTCCCCGATACTCCGGACCGAGAACGATGGAGCCAAGAAGAAGCCCTCAACGACGAAGGCAAAGAAGCCCCGATGGCCGAGCTCCCCGGTGAGCTGGAAGACCTCATCGGTGAACTTCTGGAAGAGGAGGAGGACCTCTTCGACGAGATGGAAGACGTCTCGTCCAGCGCAGCCGACTCCCTCGACAAGGGCGCAGGTTGGGACGTCGCCGACGGTCCGATTTCCAACATGAGCGCCAAGGGAGCCACCGGCAACCGCCTGCCGAACAGCAGTGAAATCGGCGGTCGTGCCGGCGAGGGACGCAGCGGCAAATCGAGTGGTGAATTCGTCAGCGAAGAAGCCGTCGGCAAAGGTGGACGGAAAACACCGAGCCGCCTGACGGCCGACCCCTACATGGAAGGCCAAGTCAAAGACCACGGCAAAGATCCCACCGGTGGTGCGACCGGCGGCGGAAAAGAAAGCGGCCAGGGCGGTGAAGGCCTCGAAGGTCCCGCCCCGCGGTCTCCCGGACCGCGAGAGCTCCAGCGGCTGGCCGGAAAGCAAGCGGCACTTCGCAACAAGGCTGAGGGCATCGACGCCCAAATGCAGATCATGAACTATCACCACACCGATATGGAGCAGCTCATTGATCTGATGGCCGAAATCGAGCGCGACTTGCAGGCAGGGCGGTACCAAAACGCCCTGCGCAAGCGCGAAATCGTTCTCCAAAGCCTCGAAAGCCAAAAGCAATACGTCGCCGGCGAATTCGAGGTCAAGCGAGACACGACGGCCAATTTGCCCGCCGACATCCAAAAGGATATTCTCGGTGCCGTACAAGATCCGGCCCCGCCGGGCTGGGAAGAACTGGTCCGAGGATACTACCGCCGCTTAAGCGGCACCGACGCGAGCACCTCGCAATCGGCTCCAGAGACCGCCGCTCCGGTCGCCGAATAATCCGCCGGGGCGCGACGGCTTCCGTTTCCGTTACTTCTCATTCCGTTCGACGAGCATACCGATGAAGCGTCCACTGCACGACCGAGCAATCGTATCCTGGATCATCGCGGCCGTGTCGGGAGTGTCGGCCGTGTGCCTCTTCGGTGCTTGGAGCCCGGCCTTCTCGGCCCCGCGGGAAAAGGTCGTCATTCCTTTCGATTTCGTCTCGCAATTCGATAACGGTCGCTACGGCCGAATGGTCGGCGACATGATTTGGACGAAAATCAACCGAGAGGGCGGTTTCGTCCTTCCGGAATCGATGCTTGACGTCCGCGACTTCTGCAATGCCAACGGCTATCGCGTCACCCCCGATATGCCCTTGGAGGAAGTGCGTAAGATTGTCGTGGACGGATTCGGCGCCGATATCGGCATTTGGGGAAGTGTCGAACGTGCCCCCGGAACCGACGGCGAAATCTACGACTTGGTGATCAAGTGCGTCGACTTCTCGGCGTACGGCGAGCCGAAGGTAATCTACGAGCTTTCGGGAGTGCGGACGAACTCCGTCAGCGAGATTCCGCACCTTTACGTCAAAGAAATGCTCGACAAACTGTACGGACGCGAACCGGGCGGCCCGCCGCCGGTCAATGAAGTCGCCGAACAGAATTGGGAGAAAAACCCCAACTTGTTAGTCGGCGGCGATTTCGAGCGAGCCGTCGGCGGCGTTCCGATCGGCTGGGAAGATCGCTGCGGCCAAAACCGCGAACCGCTGGGCAAGCTCGTCCAGTGGCTTCCGGAAGTCGGCAATCCCTCGAATCACGTGATTCGCTTGACGTTCGACAAAGGAATCGGAAACTCAACGGGCGTCATGTACTACAGCAAGCCGTTCCCCATCGTCGAAGGCGCCACCTACCGATTCCAATGTCGATGGCGTACGAACGGCCCGACGGCGAAGGTATTCATCAAGTGCTATGCCGAAATGCCCAGCGAATACAAGTCGATCTACGAGGCGTCGCGGGCGGCCGCCGGACGGCCGATATCCCCCGGTGCACCGGCAACTCGGGCTTCGTCGTCCGGCCACTCGGCCGACTTGTCGCAAATGCACGAATGCTATCGAAGCCAACAGAATCTGAAAGGTCCCAAGAATACCTGGAACCTCCACACGGAAGATTTCACGCCGCGGCATACACGGTATACGCCGACCGTTGGGCGAGTCATGCTCTACGGTTACCTGGGAGGCGGTGTCATCGAGTTCGATGACTGCGTGTTAAAGATGATCATCCCCGCCTCGCCGGGTGAAACGAAGAAGGATCCTCGTCTCTCGCTCGAAAGCGACGTCACCATCAAGGAGATGGAAGAAAACGAACGCCGAGCACAAGAATTGCGGCAAGGAGGGGCCGACGACAAGTGAGCGATCGGATCGATTCTTCGCTGCCGGCCATCCCCTACGCACGAGCCTGCAACATTGCCGTTAGGACCGTCCACATTGCTGCGGCGGGCATGTTGCTGGGCGGGCATTTTTTCGATGTTCCCCGCGAGCGACTCTGGGGATTGCTGATCGTCGCCGTCGCCAGCGGCGTGATTTTGTCGGTGCTCGAAGCCTGGCCGCGCTTACTGTGGTTCGTGCAGGGCAGGGGAGTGGCGACGGTGATAAAGCTGGCCCTGATCGGTGCGGTCCCATTCTTTTGGCCGCAACGAGTGTGGATTCTTCTGGTCGTTTTGGCTATCGGCTCGGTCGGCTCGCACATGCCGGCGCGTTGGCGCTACCATTCTTTTCTGCACGGCCGTATGATTTCCTACGGATGCGGCCCCGGCACGAAAAAGCGGGAACTACCGCCGGAATGACGTAGTTGCCGTCGATCGTTCGCGCCGAGTGTAACGGCCGCTCAGCCAATTGTTCGTCACTCCGCCCTCTGCCGCGCAATCCACGTATCACCTGGAATCTCATGAAACATCCCGGAAGCGTCCCCTATACCGTCGACGATTTCGCTCATAGCCCCTTGATGCTCTATTACGAAGTCACGCAGGCTTGCGACTTAGTGTGCAAGCACTGTCGGGCTTCGGCTCAATCCGATCCTGCGCCGGGTGAGCTCACCCACGAGCAGAGCTTGGCGTTGATCGATCAAGCCGCCGCTTTTCCGCGCAAACCGAACTTGGTATTCACAGGCGGCGATCCTTTGAAA
>CAYVVR010000143.1:5381-8556 GCA_964454655.1 uncultured Planctomycetaceae bacterium
GTCTTGTGGGTTGACGGTTGCCCTGACGCCGTCGGCGACTCCACTGGCGACCTACGAAAACTTCGAGCGGGCCAAAGAAGCCGGGGTAAAGGCGTTAGGGATTAGCCTCGACGGGGCCGACGCCGCCACCCACGACGCCTTTCGCGGCTGGGAAGGAAGTTTTGAACGAACGCTCGCCATGCTCGACGCGGCTGCGGCCCTCGAATTGCCCGTCCAAGTGAACACGACGATCACCCGACGCAATTTTCGCCAAGTCGACGCGATCGCCGAATTGCTGGCTTCGCGCCGGATCATGATGTGGTCGGTTTTCTTCCTCGTTCCCGTGGGGCGAGGCGTCGAAGAGCAGAGAATTCTTCCGGCCGAGTACGAAGAGGTCTTCGCCCGACTCTGGTATCACGCGAATCACAGCCCGTTCGCGGTGAAAACGACCGAAGCCCCGCACTATCGTCGCTTCGTCCTGCAACAGGGCGGCGATCCGTTGGCCGGGCCCAAATCGGCACAACGCCCTGGGCACCGTCGAGCACCGCTTGGGGTGGGCGACGGCAAAGGCGTCATGTTCGTCAGTCACGTCGGCGAAATCTATCCCGCCGGATTCTTGCCGATAACGTGCGGTCGGTTTCCCCAAGATTCGCTGGTCGACACGTACCAGCACCACGAAGTCTTCCGGGCGCTACGTGATCCCGACCAATTCCACGGTCGTTGCGGACACTGCGAGTACCGTTACGTTTGCGGCGGCAGCCGTGCTCGCGCCTATGCGTTGACCGGCGATTATCTTGCCACCGATCCCGACTGTGCCCACATACCCAATCCCGATGCGGACCCTGTTCGCCCGTGAATTTCGGGATTCGGAGATACAAATAGGAGACGCCGCCTCATGCGAGCAAAAAACGGCCCCCGGTGCCGAATGCCTCGCACGGGATCGACGGAATCCTGTTCGGCACCGGGGGGCTTTGGCGTCAAGGCGAATTCTCGCCGCCCGACACCATCGTTCAGTCGACGCGAATCGCGATGAAGCGGGTTCCTTCCCGACTCACCACTCGCAACAGCAAGCGACCGGTTTCCGATGCCTCGCGAAGTGTCTCGGCCAGATCATCGGCATTCTTCACCGGTTTGCGATTCGCCTCGACGACGACCATTCCTTCTTCCAATCCGGCCATCTGGGCGGGACTACCCGGTTTCACTGAAGTAATGACGGCCCCCTCGGTCACATCGACACCTAGTTGCTCGGCCAACTCTTCGGTCAGCGTTTGCGCCTCAAGACCGAAACGGTCCATTCGCAAGCTGCCGCGCCGACGCGGAGAAGCCGAGGCCAAGCCGTAATCTTCCGGCTGTTCTTCGAGCGTTACTTGGATGGTCATTCGCTTCTTGTCGCGAATGATTTCCACCGGATACGGCTTGCCGAATTCACACTCCTCGACCAGCCCTTGAAGCTCGATCGGGCTGTGGACGGGCTTGCCCGCAAATTTGACGATCACATCGCCCGGCTTGATGCCCGCCTTTTCGGCCGGGGTGCCTTCGAGCGTCTCGGCCACCAACACGCCTTCGTGCACGCCGATCCCCAAGGCGTCGGCCAACGCTTGATCGATCAACTGGATGGAGACGCCGAGGTACGCCCGCCGCACTTTGCCGTGTTTGATTAGATTTTCAGCGACCCACTTGGCGAGGTTCGAAGGAATGGCGAACCCGACCCCGTCGTATCCACCGGTTTTCGTCGAAATCGCCGTGTTGATCCCGATGATTTCACCGTCGAGGTTCACCAACGGACCGCCGCTGTTTCCGGGATTGATCGCGGCATCGGTCTGAATGAAGTTTTCTCGCTGGGCAATCCCAAGGCCGCGTCCCTTTGCCGAGATGATTCCGGCGGTAACCGTTCCTTCCAAGCCGAAGGGCTGACCGAGGGCCAGCACCCAGTCCCCCACTTGGACGGCGTCGCTATCACCAAACCGAGCGGCGTGCAGATTCTTGGCCCCTTCGATCTTGACGATCGCTAGGTCGGTCTTGGGATCGGCTTTGACGTCGACGGCCTTGAACTCACGTCCGTCGTGCAGACGCACGACAACCTCGTCGGCCTTACCGCCGTCGACCACGTGCGAGTTGGTCAGGATGATCCCCGACGCGTCGATGATCACCCCCGATCCCAATCCCTGAACGATGCCCGACTGATCTTGCGGAATCCGGAAGAATTCCGGTCCGAAGCGATCGCGGAACATGTCCTCAAACGGCGTCCCCTCAAAGGGATTCTCGGGGAAAGGCATGACCTCGGGCCCCGTCACGTGAACCTTCTTCGCCGTGCGAATCATGACGACGCTCGGCAATACTTCGTCGGCGGCATCGCGAAACGCCTGAGAAAGCTGTTGGACGAACTGGTGATTTCCGCCCGCCTGCGTTTTGCCGGCAAACAACGCGGGCAATTGAGCCTTCGCCGCCGGTTCCCAGGTGATTCCCACGACGGCGATAAGCGCCAACGCGAGCACCCCCGCCACCACAAAAACGAAACTGCGTTGATTTGACATCCGACCCCAACTGCGCATTTTTTCCATTCCTCCTGTTTCAGAGTTCGAGGGCGTGAACAGGGCTTGCGGTTCCTCCGCCGGTCGCAACAGGTCGACGAGCCCCGGACCAAAATCACCCTGATAGTTGCCGTCGGGGGATTGATGTTGCGAAATTCAAGCCCCCGCCAAGCGAGGGAGGCATCCTCATCGCTCCCGTCGGCTTCGTGATTTCACCGGTCCACCCAAAGAAATCGTGAAGCCGAGCTCGTGCAGAATCTTCAGCTATGGGCGGCCCGATAGAGTTCCGATTGTTCCGGCACACGCACGGCCAGGGCCAGAATGCGGCCGTCGATTTCGGCGATCAGCGCGTCGTCGTTCCATCGTCCAATCACCTTCTCGAGCGCCGAAGGTCCGAATCCATTCGTCGCTTCAGTGCTCGACGATGCCTCAAGGTCGCGAACATGTTCCACGATGGCCCTCCGCGATCGACCGGTATCACAGAACCGGTAGATTTCTGCTTCGATTCCCTTCAAGCGAATTTGGAATCGCGATGCGCAGGGCCTAGTGTCGGTAATGATGAGCGTATCATCGCCCTGATCGGCAGCCGCCAATCGCGAGACGGGATGCACCTCTTGCCACCGGGCGACGGCTTCACGAAGCGGTCCCGCAAGACTTGCCGGATC
>CAYVVR010000144.1:0-8548 GCA_964454655.1 uncultured Planctomycetaceae bacterium
GCGATTCGATGATCTCGGTATCGCGGTAAAGTTCGTTGTTGTAGATGTCCCACTTCTTGAGCCGCCAAATCTTGTCCAGCGAGTCGGGATCGTTGCCCCACCCCTTTTGTCTAGCCATATCGTTGCTATAGGGGATGCCGAAGTAATGATCGAATCCTTGGCCGGTCGGCAACGTTTCGGGCGCGTCCCCCACATGCCATTTACCGATGCACATCGAGCGATAGCCGGCCTGTTTGACGACCTCGGCAATGGTGACTTCGTCCGGATTCAAAGCCACTTTCGAGTGTGGCCCCAACACGCCCGGCATGCTGAGTCGCGGCTGATAGCAGCCGGTCAGCAACGCCGCCCGCGACGCGGAACACACGCAATACGCCGAATAGAAATCGGTGAACCGCATTCCTTCGGCAGCCAGTCGATCGATGTTGGGGGTCTCGAGGATCGGTGATCCGAAGCAACCGAGATCCTGGTATCCCTGATCGTCGGCAAAGAAGATGATGATGTTCGGCCGCGAAGAATTCGCTTTCTCGGCAGCCGACATCGTGCCGCAAAACACCAGCCCCAAACACACCACCAGATACGTCAACATTCTCATCGACACGTCTCCTAAAAGGGCCTCGAACGGAACCGTCGCACGGCCCCCGCTGCCGTTGTATTCTAATTGGGCTCGCGAGGATTCTCGTACCAAACGACGCCCAATCCTAGATTTTCTCTCTCGGCGCTCGCCACGTGACGTTCTTCGGTCGTCATCACGTCGAGATCGCCGTCGCCGTCGATATCGACCGCTTCGATGCGATCAAACTTGATGCCTTCGGGGCCGCCGATATCATGCATCGTCCAGCGCCCGTTCACTCGGTCCACATACCCAACGCCGCGGGCAGGCGGATTCGCATGTTCACACGTGAAGACAATTTCGCACGCGCCGTCGCCGTCCAGGTCCGCCGCACGCACGGCTTTCGCGTCGCCGATTGCAAATTCCCGGTTCGCCAAATCGATCCTTTCGCGAAGGATCCATGCACCACCGACATCGCCTGCCGGCTCGTACCAATGAATCTCTCGCGGCTTCACGGCCGCCAGTACGTCCGGCCCACCGTCACCGTCGACGTCGCAAACGTCGATGAACATCACCTCGCGCCCGTTTGCACCGATTCGGTGACGTCGCCATCGCTTTCCGAGCGCTTCCACCCCCCCGTCGGGATGTTCCAGCCAATAGACGCCTGAACTATTCGGCGGTGCCCCCTCGTACGGCTTGCGATCGGAATACACGATATCGTCGTCGCCGTCTCCGTCCACGTCGTACGCGATCAGGCTCATCAGCCAACCGACTCGCGCCTGTTCGACGAACCGCCACGCTTCCAAGTTGCGACCGACGGCGTTCGGCGATACCAAGAAACCCAGTGCCGCGCCGTTTTCCCCGCCACGCTTCCCGCCGACGACCAAGACGTGGCGGTCTTCCCCTACACGAACCGGCACGCCGAACATCCACATCGTTCCGTCACGCGGCACCGGAAACGCATCCGTTTTCCACGCCTTGGGATCGAGAATTTGCCCTCTCGACGGCCCCCAGTGGACGAATACTTGTCGGGTCGTCCCTTCGCAACAGGTAACGACGTCCAACCTGCCGTCGGCGTCGACGTCGACGAGAAACGCGTCTTCAACATGCGGCGTGCGACCTACCACGACCGCGGGCCAGCGACTCACCACGTCGCCTGAACTCGGGCATAGGAACAGCCGCGTGACCGCTTCTTCTTCAAAGCCGGTCACGACGTCCATACGCCCATCCCCGTCGGCGTCGCCCAAACGTACGCCGTCGGCCCCGCGACCGCCCTCACTGATGACGTGACGCCGCCACGGCTCGCCCGAAACATGGGTCGCCGCCACAAAGGCCACCCACACCCATACGCACTTCGCGAATGTCTTCGATCGACCGGTTGTCATGCATGCCCTCGCACGCCGAACGGTATCGGCACAACTCACACGTTCTCGGGCACCACGAACGGAGGTCGTCCTTTCCTCCGTCGCAACAATCGATTGGCGGCATCTGCGTGTTCTCCGGTGAACATCGCTTTTGCGTGATCCCAGGCCAACATCGGTCCAAGCGATGCCTGCAACCGATCGGCTTCGAGTCCCAGCCGTTCAAGATGCTCCAGCATCCGATCGGCCGTATCGCGGAAATCGCTGTCGATCGCCGCCGCTTTTCGAATGTCGACCGGCCCCGCCTGCCGACCGACGCGGTGCGAAATATTCCCCTGCAATGCAAGTCCGCAGGAAAGGTGTGCCGTGTGCATCGGGCAATTGGCAGCGGCCGGCCGCTCAGCCAAGACGGCCTCGATGAAGTTGCGAGGATTCTGATCGGTTTCTTTTTCGTCGGCCGCTTCAACCACCTTGTTCTGTGAATCGAGAACCGTATAACCGTTCGTCCCCTGAATCGTCGCGTCTTCGCACTCGATGACAAATCCGGCCGACAGCCCGCGATATTTCCCGCCATCGCGTCCCCCAGGTTCCAACGGCAAATTCCGCACCTCGAGCGCCAGCGGAGCCGGCCGATAGTCGAAGAACACGACCTGGGTATTGGGCGTTTCACCGGCATCGTTCCACAGGTAGCGCCCGCCGATGCTCATCACGCGGGGAGCAAGCGTTTCTTGCTGCAACGCCCATCGCGCCAAGTCGAGCATATGCGAACCGTTATTTGCCGACTCGCCGTTTCCGGTCTCCCACATCCAATGCCAGTCGTAATGAAAGGCATTACGGTACAGGGGGATCATCTGCGCCGGTCCCGACCACAGGTTGTAGTCGACCGTCTCGGGAATCGGCAACGGCGTATCACGCAGGCCGATCGATTCTCGAAAACGGTAGATCACCACGTGGGCGCGCCGGACGCGGCCGAACTCCTTGTTCGCAATCCGATCCATGATCCGGCGAATCGTTTGGAAGGACCGCCGGTGCGTGCCTCCCTGGACGACCTTTCCGTACTTGGCCGCCGCTTCGACCATCCGATGCGACTCCCACAGATCGTGGGCCACGGGCTTCTCGACGTACACATGCTTTCCCGCCTGAAGCCCCCAGATCGTCGCGAGCGCATGCCAATGATTCGGCGTGCTCAACACGAGCGCATCGATGTCGTCGGCGTCGATCACTTCTCGAATATCGCGGACGGCGCGAATCGCCGACGTGCCGGTCTTTGCTTTCGCCAGCGCAAGCTTTTCGGCCAGTCGCGACGTGTCGGGATCGCATACCGCGACGATCTCCGCTTGCTCGATACCGGCAAATTGCGGAATGAGTTGTCCACCACGCCAACCGCAACCACACACGGCAACGCGCACCCGTCGTGAAGGTCCTTGCGCCAGCGCGCGGGACATGACCATCGGAACTGCCGCCAACGCTCCCAAGAACCGACGCCGTTTCCATCGCATGGTACACCTCATCGCCTTCGCTCGATGCCGAAGCGCCCCCGATTTCCGGACAAGAGGCCTATTCGGTCCGCCGGGCACAATTGCCCGGTTACCAGCGTACGTTCACCGCGGCTCATTTTCCAGCGATTTTGAGCCGGCGTACCCTTTGAAGGTATCCCGCACAGAACCGTGCGAAATCGGTTCGGTCGCTTATCGTGCCGGTTCGACGATCCGCGTATTGTAGGTTTCTCGATAACGGCGGTGCTCAGGCGTTTCGGGATAGTGCTCGTCGGGGCCGTAGGGATAGGCGGTCATCGCGTGAAAGGGCAGGGGATCGACCGTCTCACCGCAAGCGGTATACGGATCCATGTCCTTGCAGAACGAGTCGGTCTTTAAAATCCACGACCGCACAAAACCGGCACCGAGCTCCGGAAACGCATCGGCGGGAAATTCCAGCGAAACTTCTTCGCCCGGCCCCATGATGACGTACATGTCGTCGGCGCGTTCGAGCAACTCGCGAACGTCGCCGTACCGCGTATAACGGCCCGGCATCTTTTTGAAGGGAACGGTCATATCGTAGTTTGCGTAGTCGAGCAAATTGGGCATGCGTCCGTCGGGTGAATACTCGCGAGGATATCCTCGGTAGTGCAAATCGGCCTGCGAACAGGCAACCTCCGAAATTCGATCGGTCGGGACGATCGAGGCGACGGCGAAAAAGATTTCGTCCCAATACAATTCCATGTTCGTTTCGAGACGAAACGTTCTATCCTCCGGTTCGACGAGGTCGGTTATGTCCCAAGCCATCGTGTGGTTGATCCCCGCCGGATAGCCGCCCTCGACGATCAAGTCGACCCAGCGATTGCCGCGTCGAACGGCCAATGTCGGCGCCCGCATTCGCTTGCCCGCTTGGAACGAGGCGTAATTCGTTTGTGAGTACCCGTACTCCACCCATCCCGAGGCGACCAAGACGATCCGATCCGCTTCGGGGTCGTCGGTTCGCGCTTCGGCACGCAACCTTCCGATCGATTTCGGCAAGGTCAGCTCGACGAAGTGCGGTTCGGCATAGCCGAGAAAGTCAGGATCAAGCGCACTGGGACCGGCGTATCGTCGGTCGGTCGCCGACAGTTCGCGACTCACGTCGCTCCCACGATGATCGCGTGCTTCTGCATGGATCGGCTTGGAAAACTGGAAGATTTCGAACGGCGGCGCCGGCAGGCTCACCGCCATCATTTCGTGGGGAACGATTTGCGTCCCTGCCGGATGGTCCACCGCGAGCAACTTCGCCTCGTCGAAGTAAACGATCTCTTCAAGCGGTTCCAGCACGTTGAGAAGGTACCGGCCGTCCCGCGGTTGCAGTCGAGGCACGGGCACGTATTCCGTCGGATCAGGCGGCGCGTATTCGCCGGGAGCTACCAAATATCCCAAGCCTCCCATACCGCCGAAGTCGGCGACGAACGCAAAGCGTTCACCGTCCCAGGCGAACAGGTGCGGACACGAAGACGTCTTTCGAGGCACCTCGGTGATCTTGCGGACACCGTTGCCCGGTACCCCCAACTCGGCCTGCAGGACGGAATCGGGCCAAATGATTCGCAGCCAGTCGATTTCCGAAGCGTTCCCCAGTCCACAATGAACACGCAACGGAGGCATTGCCGTCGCCCCAGAGGGGCATCCCACGTCGAACATTTGCGAGCGCATGCCCGTTTTGACTTCGACTCGGGCACCAACCGCCGACCCGTTCGACCGAGCCTTTTGGTCGCGGCTTCGCGTTCCTGCCAAATCGAGTTCGACCCAACGTCCACCCGCGGTTGCATTCCAAAGCAGCACCGGACGATCACCCGGCGGCAAGAGAAGGACGTCGCACCGTCCGTCACCGTTGAAGTCGCCCGACACGATCGGGGTCGGGCCGGACACCTTGATTTGCGGAAAAAGGAACCCGGCATCGATTCGCGACGCGTCGACGAAGTCGCCTCGTCCGTCACGATTCACCAGCAAGACGGGGCCGCGGGAACCGTCGCGGCGGTAGGCATCACCGATCAGAAAGTCCACGTCGCCGTCGTTGTCGATGTCGACGAACTGGCCGCCGGTCCCTCCGAGCATTCCGAAACGGGCCGCGAAACGATCATCCATCGCAAAGCGTCCTTTCCCGAGATTTCGGAAAAGGCGCACTCTTCCTCCCGAAAAAACGACGACGTCCGCTGCGCCGTCACCGTCGTAGTCGCCCACCGTTCCCGAGACCGCTCCCGGCAACGTCAACCCGGTATGCTCGGCACCGAAGAAGCGAAAGGCGCCCGCCCGATCGTTCACCCACAACCGGGGACTAGCGTGGACGCTGAAGAAAAGCAAATCGATATCACGATCGGCATCCCAGTCGTTCCACAACACCGCCGTCACGGGGTCGCGCGGCAAATCGATCCCCAGTTGGGGCGCGATCTCGGTATACGTGCCGTCGCGATTATTGTTCAGCAGGGCATTGGCGGCCGGCATTCCGTCGGGCCCGAACCGAGCGGCAAACAGATCGACGTCCCCGTCGCTGTCGACGTCGATCAACCGTGCGCAAGCGGTGAACCGTTCTTCCGCCGCCGTCGTACCGGATAGACTCGTTTCCCGAAAATGTCCGGCACCGTCACCCAGGTACAGTTGGTCGCTTCCGGCTCGCCCCACGAAAAGATCCACGTCGCCGTCGTTATCCACGTCGGCGACGACCGGAGCGACGCCGTGATCGGTCAACAGGGCGCCCGGCGAAAAGCCTCCTTCGCCGTCGTTCACCCAAATTTGGGTTTCTCCGTCGGCACCCGCCCCGCATAAAACCAAATCGAGATCCTCGTCCCCATCGAGGTCGGCAACGGCGATGCCCGGCATGTTGACTGCTATCTTTTCCCACCGCCACACTTCGCACGTGACGGGAAGACGTGTCGTTTCGGGGGAAAACACGATTCGGTATGACGGCGCCTGCTCAGTCGGCTTCAGCGGCAACGCGTCGGCATCGAGGGCCATGTAGTATTTTCCGACCGTCCCGTAGATCTTTCGAACGGTAAAACTCCCGCCCGCCAATTCCTCGCTGTTCAGTTTCTTGAAGCGTTCGAACAGCTTCAATGCTTCGTCGCGCCGTCGCTCCCGCTGATAGAGCATCGCCAGACGATAGACCGCAGAGGTACACCCGGGATCGAGCGTCACCGCTTTCTCGAACCACGTGCGAGCTTCCTCGTTTCGCCCAACCGCGGCCAACGCTTCGGCGTATTTGAAGGCGGCGTGGGGATCCTCAGGGTCGCTTTGAGCGACTTTCTCAAAGCATCGGATTGCGTTTCCATGATCCCCAATGTGTTCGTAGTACATTCCGAGCCCGAACCAAGCGTGCAGATTTTCGGGCTCACGGTCCAAGACGTGCCGGAATTCCTCGGCTGCCCTCGCCAGCGACTCTTTCGCCCCTTGTTGCTCTTGCGTGTTCAGAAGCGCCAAGGCCAAATTGTAGCGTGCCGCCGTCCAATCGGGAGCCGTCTCGAGCGCCTTCTCGAATGCCGACGCCGCTTCGGCGTAGCGGTATTGTTCGAGCAATGCACAACCTTGGTTAAAATGCTTCAGCGCCTGATAGATCGAGACCGTTTCGGCCCCTTTCAGTTCTTGTGCCGACAACGCATCGTACGGCAGGACGATGCTCCCGGCCGTCCCCAAGAAGGCGATACACACAACAGCCAGCCTGCGAAACATGTGTCCCCCACTTTCATCGAATCACGAATTCTTCAACCGAGTTGCGGTCCGAATGTCGCACGCGTCGAATCCATTGTGAAGACCGACTGCCGACGCGACAAGCTTTCGGCAACACCACCGTTGCGGAAGGGCGCACCTTGCCGGAAAATGACGGACGACACCCTTGTCGCATGCGCCTCGATCCGTCCAATCCGCCTTTCGTGATACTAGGCGTTCCAAAATCATGTCGATCAACAGAACAAACCAACCGATTCGATCGCAACGACGCACGGCGAGTGCATTCCACGCAAGCACCGAGCAAATAGTCTTCCGGCTTGGAATTCTGTCTCTGCGTGTGTGCGCGGCATTCGCGGTCGTCTTTTTCCTCCTTGGTTTTGGGGCGATTTGCTTTGCAGAAACGACACCCCCAAGTCGCCCCTACGAATTGGTGCGGGCGAATCGGAACACCGACACCCGAGCGCCGCTTATCGATTTCGAAAACTGCGGCGACTGGACGGTCACGACCACCGATGCCGAAGCCCGATGGACGCAAACCGACGAGCAACCCATTTGGGGACGTTTCGTCGGCAAGCTCACGTACAAAGGAACGGGCAATCAACCGTCGATCGTCGTGACGCCTCCTAAGCCGATTCCCTTCGCGGGACCGGTCGATGCCGTCAATCTATGGGTATACGGAAACAATTGGGCGTGGAATCCTGATCCGACGACACCGCCGGTTTCGCTGCGACTGTTGTTACAAGACTCGCACGGCGACCGCTTGGAAATCGACCTCGGAACGGTCTACTGGAAAGAATGGTGGTTAATTCACCGCCGCTTGGACGAATCCGTTCAAGCACGCCTCGAAAACGGCGGGAGCGTCTTCGGCCTGCAAATTACCGGAGGACGCAATCGAGACGACCGCCGGTTGTACTTCGATAATCTCGCCATCTATCGAGAACAACTCGGGCCGTTGCATTTCAGCCCACGTCCAAAACGCGGCATCGATCCCTTTCCCGGTCAGTCGCACGGATTGAACACAGGCCCCGGAAGGCTGCCGTTTCCGACTCACGAATGGACGCTTCTTCCCGACAACCTAGCGGAAGACTTTCATACCGAAACGCACGAAAACAAATCGAACGATGTGCCCGAGTGGACGTTTCGCTACGTTGGGACCGACGGCAATCTCGTGTACACGTATCGCCCCGAGTCGGGCATGTTGACCGATCTGACCGTTTCGTGGAACGGTGGGCCGCCGATACGGCCGATGGTCGACGGCGGCGTGTACTTTGTCGGTGCCGACGGTTCTGCCGTCGCTCCCCAAGAGGCAACTCTGGTCGACACGTCGCTCGACGGCGATGTACTCACGGCAACGTGGAAGGCCGCAATCGGCGACGGCACCGAAGTCACCTGGACGTACCGTCTCCAAATTCGGCAAAAATCGCTGATTATCGACGTTGCCGCGCCCGGCGGACACC